>JAOUGB010000665.1 GCA_029857875.1 Desulfobacteraceae bacterium
GGCAACGACAAGGGACTGATCTCGTACTGGATGATGTCCCTGCAAAAAAAAGATCCTTTTTTGCGATGGAGGGGTGTTTTCTCTTGACAGGGGCCTTTTAATGGGTGCCATAACCGCAGGTCCAAGCATCTCAATTTCAAGTACATATATCTTATTTCCTACAAAAATGCAAAAAGGCAAACCCCCGAAAATGAATTTGCCCTATCGAAAAAATAACGATATCAAAAATATATTGAAGCTCTGATATTTACATTTTAATTGCGAGACTGTCGAAAAACCTGTTTTGAAAGTTCGATCCTGTCGTACCGTCCGCAGTATGATATTTTATTCTCAGATCTTATCAATCATCCATGCGGATTTTCTTATATGAACTTATTGATGCCAGTTTTACTTTTCCGATGACTCTCAAATGTTATTTTTATCTTCGTTAAGCGGGGGCATAGCGTGTTATTTTCTCTATGTTATGAACCATACAATACAATATCCATTGAATGTTCACTTTAATCTTTCCCCTCAGCGTAAAACGGTTCATGGATTTGTGTGCTCTTATATTTGCAAATATCGGCTCTACAATTGCAATCCGTTGAGGATATATTTTTCGCCCCTTTTCGCTGTCCACCTTTGCAGCCATTGCTTTCGAATAATTGTCCTCCGTAACACCAATTGGAACGGTTAAACTTTTTCGCTTGGCATTCTTATGTCGAATGCATCTGCGTTTTAATGAACAGCTTTGGCAGTCGTTCATATCAGCCACGTATCTTCTATAAATAACACGATCTCGGGTGAACTTTTTAACGTTGAGTTTAAGTCGTTTGTTGCACGGACAAATATATTGATCTTGAACTTCATCATGTTTGAAATCGTCTAACTTGAATGGCTTTTCTGTCTGTACTTGATGTCGCTTTTGAGTATCAAATCTCGAATCTCTTGTACGAAATTTAAGGTCAGGGATATAAGCGTCCAATTCTTCTTCAATACATTTCTCTATATTGTCATGGCTATGATAATTGGTGTCTGCCGTTAATATCTTACCCTTAAAATAATCCGATGAATGTCCAATCTCTTGTAGATTCTTTTTGGCACCATCGAGCATGGGTTCAAGATGGCCATGATCCTGACCGCAACCAAAGGCTTCAGCGTGCATAATAATCTGATGCTTTTTATCAACTATCGCTTGCCCGTTATAGCCCTGGATGGTTCCGTGTGCAGTGTGCATTTTGGCGGATTCGTTATCAGTGACATTGCTTTTTATTTCTTTACCTGTTCTCCCTATCTTGGCATCGTTTTCCTTTAACCACTTCTTGATCCGATCGGCTTGCTTTTGTAATTTCGCAATCTGTTTCTCACGGTTTGATAGCTCGGTTAAACTATCGCTGTCGTTTTTATCAGCTTCAATCTGTTCTGCTAATAATCGCTTGACCTTTTGCTCGATTTTCTCCTTTTTCTTCTTTATATCAGAAATGTTACCACTCCATCGCTTGGAAGCATTGGAAGGAAGCTTGCATCCATCTAAAGCAAAAAAAGTCCCTCCCAAAAGCTTCTCTTCTTCACAGACCAATAAGATGTCTGTGAAAAGAGGCAAAATCTCATCCCTCATTGATGAAACAAAAGAGGCTATCGTACTATGATCCGGTCGTTGGTTACACGAAATCGCCATGAAGGTCACATTCTCACAACACGCTCGCTCAATTCTACGAGAAGACATCAACCCGCGTGAATACCCCAACAAAACAACCTTTAAAAGAACTTTGGGATCATACGCCGAACGGCCTGTTTCGTCATTTTTATAATTCCCATCAAAAACAGACATATCCATTCGTGTTTCTATAAGCGTATGAATCGCAAATTCCAAGGTTCCGGGCATCAATTGATCTTCAAGTGAAACAGGAATGAAAACTTTTTGTGAATATTCGTAACGTTTATACTTGGCCATATCTTCTTCCAATTAATCGTTGCTATGGTCAATGTTTTAATGCTTTAAATTACTTCTCCTATATCACATAACCAACCAAATTAAAAGGAAATAATAGCTAATTTGAAGAAATATTGCAGAAAAGTTATTACTCATGGAAGGAATACTTAATGAAAGACTAAAGAATCATAATATAGCAAAGTCCAAAAAGAAATTGACCGCTATCTAAACCTTTTTCGACAGTCTCTGCAGTAATCACAAGTTTTGAGTGG
>JAOUGB010000666.1 GCA_029857875.1 Desulfobacteraceae bacterium
AAACAGGGTTGTCAGGACGCCGTTGTATTTTTTTCGCCACACAATAACCCCTGATAAAAGTACCAATGGCATGGCAAAGACAACACATATGAGGTTATAAAATGCGGCCTGACTTAAGCCGGTGAATTTGAAAATGACAGCTAAAAAGATAAAAAGAACGGAAACGGGAAGTACGCCGTTGGGGATATGAACCGAAATCGGATGGACATGATGCTTGACCATCAGTTGATAAATCCGGTCATGTTTTGAAAAAGGTTCAAGAGTTGTTCCTGGAACATCTGAGACTTTTGCTTCAGTCTCAGGTTTTATAGGGTCTATTTTTGCCGTTGTTTTTTCTTCAGCCTTTTCTTCAGGAACAATTTCAACAAATTTACTTCGGTCAGCGCCACAAACCGGACATACTTCAGGTGGCTCCTCCCCTTCATGAATGTAGCCGCAGACCGTACATCGCCATTTTTTCACTTGAGCTCCTTTCTTGATTCAGTTCAAATCAAGCCGTCAACGACGTCCGACACCCTTCTTTAGATTGACATCATCGTGCATCCATGGGTACAAAGGTGCACTCTTCAGGACCACAGTACTCCCCAATATACTCAGAATCGGGACGGTAAAGCACCGGTTTTGAAGCAGCACCGCCAAACTGCTCTTCGATCACATGGGCAGCCCAGCCGGAAATTCTGGCGATGGCAAATATCGGTGTAAAGAGGTCTACTGATATCCCCATGTAGTAATACAAAGATGCGCTGTAAAAATCGACATTTACAAATATGTCTCTGCCCTTTCTCTCTTTAAAGGCTTCCTTACCCTTTTTCTCAAGAATTTTGGACATTTCATACCATTTTGGTTCTCCGATACGTTCGCCCATTTTCTTGGACATGGGTGCCAGGATATGCGCTCTGGGATCATCGGTTTTGTAGACAGCATGGCCCAGTCCCATGATAACTCCACCGGTATCGAGCAGATTGTTTACATACGCTTCAACTTTGTCGACAGAACCGATATTAAGGAGCATCTCCATGACGCGAGTATTTGCACCACCGTGCAATTCTCCGGATAAGGAACCTACCCCGGCAGCAACGGCCGAATACATGTGGGCTCTTGTTGATGCCACCTGTCTTGCTGAAAATGTTGAAGCGTTAAAAGAATGTTCTGCATGAAGCACCAGGCAGGTATCAAAAAAGCCGGCAAGTTCATTGTCCGGAATTGTTCCGTTGAGCATATAAAGAAAGTTGGCTGCATGACTCAACTCCGGATCCGGATCAAGGGGCTTTTTATTGTTCCGGATGCGATCCCAGGCCGCGACAATGGTTGGGAGTTTTGCGATGAGTTTTATTCCCATGCGGAATGCTGCTTCAGGAGAATGTTCTCTGGTGTCAGGATCATAGTGTGCCAGTAAGGCAGTCGCTGCCTGAAGGACATCCATGGGAAGGGCATCTTTGGGTATGGTTTCAAGGGCTGCGATAAGTCCAGGTGGAACGGATCGTTCCGATACAAGCTGTTCGTTGAAGTTTTCAAGTTCTGTCTTTTGAGGCAGCCTTTCATAAAGAAGAAGATAGACAACCTCTTCAAATGAGACTTTTCCGGCCAAATCCTGAACCAAATACCCTCTGTAGATCAATCTTCCGGCAGTACCGTCAACATCACCGACCCGGGTCGTTGCGACTTTAAAACCGCGGAGGCCGGTATTTAATATAGGTTGGCATCCTTCCATAGTTTACCTCCGTTTTTGATTGTTAAAACATGTTGGTCTTATAAACCTTTTAATATAGTTATCAAATTCCGTGCCAGGTTTTGTGTTCCAAACCAAAAACCCAACATAACTTCTCCTGGCCTTTTAACCCCCGGAATGGATTGCAATAGGATCCGCCCCTGCCTTAATTGGAATTCGATGCCTCTCAATATATAGCGGAGCGCTGACTTTCAGAATGATTTTTAAAGAGCATGAAAGCGCATCATCTTTGAAAAAATGTCTCATAGATGATCGATGATACATATATGTATCATAAAACATCTGTTACAAATCTAATTAACTGAGCCCTCGGGGTGTTTTTCTTCTAAATCCTTGAATATAGCGGAATGGATGATCTTTTTTTAAATCGGATGCTGTTTGAGTGGCTTAGGGATCGTTAGAAAGAACAGGCGCATGCCGAAATCGTATCTTTAAAAGAAATTTTAAGATGGT
>JAOUGB010000667.1 GCA_029857875.1 Desulfobacteraceae bacterium
TGTACAGAAATTTCTGAGGGAAAGAGTAAAATCCTCGAGAGGGCTCCGGGTCAACATTCTTGCCAGGAAATGGAGCAGCCTATAGATGTCAAAGAAAAAGGAAACTGAGATAAAGATAAAAAGCAGTCCCATCCACGTGAACCCGATGTAGGCCAAACCGCGTGCTAAAGCTTCATACCCGTGGCGTTCAGAAATGCGGACGAGAATGGGTGCAACCACCATCAGGATCATGAATATCGCAAGGATTAAGTTTGCAGGGAGCCCCAGGGCAAAACCTCTCTTCAGCTTCAAAAAAGCGTACAGGTGTGCGCCGCCGTAGATGCTAAAGTATATGAGTAAAAACAGGGTCATTCAGTGTCTCTCCATTGATAACGTTTCGGGCAGTATATGATGCCCTATACAAATGAATATAGGATGTCACTATTACAACTTGATTGGAATTTCTTTTTTATGAAAGCTTCTGCATGTTCATCTGAATCTACTACAGGCAGAAGGATCACACTGCAATCCGAGCTAAAATCAGAGATAGAATATTGTTCCTCTTCATCAACTACAGAATTAGCCCAGTTCACAAATGGTTGCTTGGGTTTTATGATGGCGACTGATCTATTTATTTGAAACATCTGATTCTCCTTATTATATGAAAGGTTTTAAAGTTGCCCCCCGGGGGGCAGCAGGGGGCGGTAGGCCATGGGCCTCAACCAGCCCGATTACATTCCATATATATCCTTACATACAACTTTTAAATTTAGAGATTGCAGGAAAACTGATACATCAAATGATATTTCAATCCTCAGAATATGATGAAAAATCAATTGAATCGACTGATGTTGTGTTTATTTGATAATACCTCAGTATCAATTTTTTAACCCAGGCAAATGGTACGTTTGTTCCTGACAGCCTCTCTTTTAATCAAGGATCAAGGGTTGACCCTAGTGCCTTTACTAAGGCTTCAGACGTTTGGGTAGTTTGGCTATTTAATAAAATTTGCGGTACTATCTAATACCTTAACTATTCAGGTTGAACAGAAATTCTTTTGACCAAAACAAATAAAACATAGATAAGCAATGCCCATAACAGACTATTAATAAAAAGTGGTATAATTATAAAATTTCCGGGGAAAAACTGCCTCGGATACAATGCAAATGTAAAAATCGGAAAGTATAACACTTTAGACATCACCATTAACGATCGACCAATGAAAGGCAGCTGACTTTCATGTACATGGGCTGTGACAACAGACAATGCTATGATTGAAATAAACTTCGTAAAAACTAAATGAAACACAGCAATAGCAAGGATTATAAAAAATTTCTTCATTAGAAAGTCCGAGGATATATAGGGACGCCCAGCAAGTCCTCAATATAGAAACTTATAATTTAAGGGCGTCCCGGAAATTACGTCCCCAGCGACGGCCCCTGGCGATATTGATTGGAAATGGTTCGTATTTTAGGGGGCAAGCTGCTTTAATGCGGCCACCGCAACCTTGCGCACGAGATCTTCGTTGTCACCTGAAACCTGATAAGTCACTTGTCCTCGCTTGACAACAAGCAGCCAGTAGCGGTTCGATTGGCTGTCAAATGAACCAACCGCCTCATCGCCTATTCCTTTAATAGGCTTAATTTCCCCCTCCATTGCATCTTTGAGACCGTCATACTCACTGGCTTCGTGCTGATAGATGACAAATGCCCGGCTTGGTGGACCCGTTTGCCCGAAACCGACAATATAGACACATCTCCCATCAAGCGATTTCGTTTCCATTATTTTGCCACCTATTGCTTTGGCAACTTCACCGCCGGGAATGATCTTGCACAGGTCGGTAGCCTTTTCCTGACCATGTGCTTTCGGACTTAGGGGGCCAAACAGCGCGATGGCGGCTGTAACGCACAGCAGAATGCCGATTGAAAAGTTAAAAGATGACATGCTGCGCATCGTTTTTTCTATCATCCTCGTATCATTCGCAAATAGTTTCATCCTCATTTTTTTCCTCACAAGTATTGGATCGTTGAGAACATAATTTAAGGGTCGTCCCTCAAATCCACTCTTAGCGTGGGATGTCAGGAATATATCATATATCTGCTAATGTAGAAACTTATAGTTTAAGGGTCGTCCCGCAAGCCGCCCAAATGATTTTTATGAGGAAGGTGAGGATAACATAATTATGAGTAAAAATCTTGACG
>JAOUGB010000668.1 GCA_029857875.1 Desulfobacteraceae bacterium
CCAAAAGAAATTGTAATATGAAACGATAAATCTGGTATCGGGCTTGCAAAAAATGTGAAGATGCCTGAAGGTCTCCTCTATGTCCATAAGATGCCCCACAACATCAGACATGATCAATACATCAAAAGTCTCTCCCCAGCCCTCTATTTTTTCGATATCTGCCGTACGAAATTCTATATTCGGATACCGCTCACTGGCTATACGAATCATCTCTGAACTAAAATCGATTCCCACACCTCGTTTGGGCTTCAGGGCATTTAGAAGGTCTCCGGTTCCACATCCTAATTCCAATATAGATAAGCTTTCAGGAGCTAAAAATCGAAAATACTTCTCCTGATCACTGTAATAGTATCTATTTCGATCTTTCCAATATTGGCGTTCTTTTGCAAGCGCATCAAAACGTTTTCTGATACTTTCTTTTTCTGACATTACTTTACAATATTTTTGTAAACGTTTATAAAGTTAAAATCATTTAAATTCGTAATGTTTTATGGCACAAGCTTTGCATTATTTATAAAAGATTCAAGCCAATACTAAAATAACAGGTTTATATTCTTGAATTCTCAACTCGGTGTCAAGATAAAGATTAAGATCTTAAGAATTTTTATTCAGAGCTTTTTTTGTAATGTTAAATATTAAATATAAAATGCGATCTGAATTTATAGTGAGCCTGTTTTTGGTCGTGATAATCCTTTCGACCTACTGTCAATTACCATCCCATGAATTCTTACCCTTTGATGATTATGGGTATATTACCAAAAACACCCATGTTCATGAGGGAATTACCTGGAAAAATATCGTTTGGGCGTTCAGTAGCACAGATTTTGGATATTGGCATCCATTAACATGGATGTCACACATGCTGGCCTTTCAGGTCTTTGGTTTGAAATCCGGAATGCACCATTTGATCAATTTGTTACTCCATATTTCAAACACATTGTTGCTGTTTTTTGTGCTCAAAAGAATGACAGGCGCACTTTGGCAGAGTGCATTTGTTGCTGCTGTATTCGCACTACATCCTTTGAATGTTGAATCAGTTGCATGGGTATCAGAACGCAAAAATGTTTTGAGCACCTTTTTCTGGATGCTGACAATATTGACTTATGTTCGGTACACTGAACGTCCCGGTTTCTATAGATATCTGATTATCTTGTTTGTGTTTGTATTGGGCCTCATGTCCAAACCGATGCTTGTAACCCTTCCGTTTGTACTCCTCTTATTGGATTATTGGCCACTTTGTCGCTTTACCCTGCCTCAATCCTGTTGTGACAATCAAAAGGTCCAAAAACAGATCCAGACCAATTCTCACCTATCGCTTGGTTTACGTCTGGTTTTAGAAAAAATTCCGTTATTTATACTTTCATCCACTTGCATCTATTTATCCGCTTTATCTATTCAACGTTTTAAAATTATAATATCAACGGCTTCGGTTCCAATGAAGCTTCGGATCGCCAATGCGTTGGTCTCCTATGTGAGATACATTATAAAAATGATTTGGCCTCAAAACCTGGCTGTCTATTATCCGTATCCCCACGCGCTGCCTGCATGGCAGGTAATCGGTGCTTTTTTATTGCTGGTCATTGTCACATTTTTGGCGTTTCGCTGGGTAAGATTGACGCCTTATTTCACAGTTGGATGGCTGTGGTATATCGGGACTCTTTTTCCTGTGATTGGATTGGTACAGGCAGGTTTATGGCCTGCCATGGCGGACCGTTTTACCTATGTACCGCTAATAGGACTTTTTATAGTTATTGCCTGGGGGGTTCCTGATTTTGTTGGCCGATGGCGTTACAGAAAAGCGGGATTCATCGCTGTTTCAACAGCACTTGTTCCGATTTTTATGGTAATGACGTGGCTGCAATTGCGGCATTGGCAAAATGGTGTAACACTTTTCACGCACAACGTCAGGGTCACCTACAATAATAGCCTCGCACATAAAGAATTGGGAAATGCTTTGGAGCAGCAAGGCAATCTCGATAAAGCCATACTTCATTATTCCAAGGCGTTGAAGATCAATCCAAATTATGCTGAAGCGCATAACAACTTGGGATACATCTTAGCTTGTCAAAAACATTATAAAGAGGCCATTGATCATTACACTGAAGCGATTCGGATAAAACCAAGCTATACAGAAGCCCACAACAATTTGGGAACTGCCTTACTTTATCAAGGAAATGA
>JAOUGB010000669.1 GCA_029857875.1 Desulfobacteraceae bacterium
GGAAGAATTGATCGGCAACGAGCTGTTCGGCCATGAAAAAGGTGCTTTTACCGGTGCATCTGTAACCAAAATCGGTCTCATTGAATCCGCCGATGGGGGGACGCTGTTTCTCGATGAAATCGGAGAGATGCCCCCCACTATGCAGGTAAAAGTGCTGCATGTTATCCAGGAAAAACAGATACTGCGTCTGGGTGGAACTACACCCGTTAATTTGGATATTCGCCTCATTGCCGCCAGCAACAAAGATATCAAAAAAGCAACTGCTGAAGGATCTTTTCGTGAAGATCTGTTTTATCGTTTGAATGTGGTCACATTAAGGCTTCCCCGACTGTGTGAAAGAAAGGATGATATCCCTATGCTGGTCTCCCACTTTATCGAAAAATACAGCCGTCCCTTTGAGAAAAAAATTAAAGGAATATCATCCGATGCCCTCGAGATTCTGATGCATTACAATTATCCCGGTAATGTACGAGAACTGGAAAACATTATCCAACGTTCCGTAGCCCTTGCTGAAAGCGAAGTCCTTCGCATCGACGATTTGCCCCAGGATCTTCAAAAGCTCGAGTTTAACACATTCAAAGGAGAAGGTCTTCTCGCTCTTGAAGAAATTGAAAAACACCATATCTCCAAAGTTTTGGATAAAACGGATTATAACAAAAACTTAACTTCCAAGATACTCAATTTACCCCGCACCACATTATGGCGAAAAATGAAAAAATACGGTCTGCTGAATAAAAACTGATTCCCCACCTTCTTTTATTAAACTTGTTTTTTCATATTGAAACATCCTTTCACTATCATTTCGTTGCAACTCTTTTATTTTGTTGTATAAAATTAATGTTACCGCTATGCGTTTCGATTTGAAACAAAAAAGCTCCGATATCTCCATCTTAGATTCGCCTCCTCTTAATGCTCAGTGGCAGCACAGCCTCTAATTCATTTATATTTAATTTAATATCAACATGTTATAATTATTGCCCGCCGTTTAATTTTTCACCCATTTAAAAATTGTCCACACTGGCACTTAATTTGCTCATGAGTCCAGACGAGGAGGCTTTAATGGAAAAGATCCTTGTGGGGCTGTATCCCGGAAAAACCAGTTTATGGGCCGCGGTTCACGCCCTTAACCTATCCAAAAGGATAAACGCCAGATTATCTTTTCTTCTGGTCATTGATCATGCAGCCAAAGGATCAGACGAAAGCCTGATGCGACAAGTAGAAGCTTCAATGAAGTCAAGTCTTGAGTCGTTGATCGAAGAAGGGATTTCAGACGGAATATCGGTGGATTACTACATCACTTACGGCCAATACGATAATGAACTGGTTAAGTTCGTCAAGGAGAACAAGATAAGCATGCTGGTTGTGGGATCACCCACTCCCCAGGAAGGGCGTTTTGATGCTTTTGAAGATCTTCTTGAAAAGATACGCCACAGGATCGATTGCCGCATTGAAGTCGTGCATGAAAAAACCGTTAAAAAGCAGGGAAAAGGAGAGGATAATGTTTCACCTGTATTTGCCGATCGCAGGAAATAGTGTGAATGTATTACTTATTTTTGGTTTGGGCGGCCTTGTGGGAATCCTTTCAGGAATTTTTGGGGTTGGCGGCGGATTTTTAATGACGCCACTGTTGATTATGATCGGCATACCTCCCACCATTGCCGCCGCGTCCGATTCCAACCAGATCGTCGGCGCTTCCACTTCCGGAACTCTGGCGCACTACAAAATGGGAAATGTTGATTTCAAAATGGGTATCTTGCTTTTGATCGGCGGTGTTGCGGGAGGTACGTTGGGTGTTCAGGTCATCAAGGTTTTAAGACAAATGGGAAATGCGGATTTTTTAATCAAGATCACCTATGTTCTGATGCTCGGTTTCGTAGGATCGTATATGTTCATTGAAAGTCTTCAGGCATTAAGAAAAAAGGAAAGGTCTGCAACAGTCCCGAAAAAAGAGTCAAAATACGCAAAAATAATCGGCAAACTGCCGTGGCAAACCGATTTCGAAAAATCAGGGGTAAGGCTTTCAGTGCTGATGCCGCTGGTTTTGGGCACTTTTGTGGGAGTTATGGCAGCAATTATGGGTGTCGGCGGCGGTTTCATTATGGTGCCGGTGATGGTCTATCTGTTGCGAATGCCCATGCATGTGGTCGTTGGGACCAGCCTTTTTCAGATTCTTTTC
>JAOUGB010000065.1 GCA_029857875.1 Desulfobacteraceae bacterium
AAAAACAAACATCCGAATCTTCAATTAATTTAGGAATGAGGGTCGGTCTATCTTATTAATATTTATAGGATTATCTCTTAAAAAGAGGTGTTTTTTTTGTTTCATGCAGAACTCGACCATTTTATATATTATATCAAAATGTTCTGTGGTCAGATCCCTATTCGAAACCGTGAATCGCATAATGCCCGGGGCAAGCTTATCTGTCTTCAACCGCATCGCGGATTTTACGTGAAAGGTCGTTCAGGCTGAAAGGTTTCTGGACGAAATACACCCCTTTGTCTATCACACCGTGATGAAGAATGATATCTGCCGTGTATCCGGACATGTAAAGCACTTTAATATCAGGCCTCATGGCTTTAATCTTATCCCTTAAATCTTTGCCGCTCATTTCCGGCATTACCACATCGGTTAACAGAATATCAATATGCTTATCTTTTTTTTCGCAAAACGACAAGGCCTCCAAGGGTGTTTCAGCTGTCACGACTTTGTAGCCAATTTTCTTTAGCATTGCTGACGTCATCCTTCGTACCATGTCATCGTCCTCAACCAACAGAACCGTTTCGGAACCAGATGCCAAAGAAACCTCCTCGGTTTTCTCAATGACTTCATCCTCTTCCATGATTCGGGGAATATAGATCTTGAACGTTGTTCCCTTTCCCGGCTCACTATACACGTTAATATATCCACCGTTCTGCTTAACGATTCCGTAAATAGTGGCCAGTCCCAGCCCCGTACCCTTTCCGACCTCTTTGGTCGTGAAAAAAGGTTCAAAGATACGCGACAGGGTTTCCTTTTCCATTCCAGTCCCATTGTCGCTTACCGTCATTAATACATAGTGTCCGGGCCGACATTCGATATGTAACCGGCAATAATCCTCATCAAGAGTAACTTTAGAAGTGTCGATCGTCAGCATGCCCCCGTCAGGCATGGCATCACGAGCATTAACCGCCAGATTGACAAGAATTTGGTCCATCTGCGAGGGATCAAACCTAACCTTTCCGAGATGATTTTCCGGAAGAAAGCGCAAATGAATATCCTCGCCGATAAGCCTTGAAAGTGTCTTTTCTGTCTGCGTGATCAGTTTATTCAGATCAATAGTTTTAGGCGCAATGATTTGCTTTCTGGAAAAGGCAAGGAGTTGTCGAGTAATATCCCGGGAGTGGCTGGCTGCTCTTTCAATTTCCAACACATCCTTTAGCAGGGGGTTGCCTGCGGACAAGCCGGATTTGATCAATTCTAAATATCCTAAAATTACGCTGAGCATGTTGTTGAAATCATGCGCCACTCCTCCGGCCAATTGTCCGATGGCTTCCATCTTCTGTGATTGCAGGAGTTGTTCTTCAAGCTGCTTTCGGTCGGTGATCTCAAGGATAATCCCATCCCAAAGAATATCGCTGTTGGGCTGTATCTCCGGACGAGACATGCAGTCATACCAGCGGACTTCTCCATTAACAACATGACGTAATTCTTCTCTCCAGGGCTGAAGTGTCTCTGCGGATTGCTTTACGGATGTTTCAAATCTTTCTCGATCATCCGGATGGATAAGCCTTGTTATAAGAGTCGAATCACGCATAAGATCATCCGGATCAATATTAAACAACTGCCGCGATGCAGCGTTCACATATGGAAAAGAATAGCTCCCGTCAGGATGTTTTGCGAACAGGTAAACCATGCCGGGAATATTTTCTTTTAAACGTCGGTATTTCTCTTCACTCTTCTTAAAATTAACCTCAACCTGTTTGCACCCTGCAACATGTTTACGCATCGTCTCAACCATTTTGTTGATCGCATGGCAAAGCGGTTTGAGTTCATCATCTTTGTCGTGTGTGTCAACTCGAACAGAATGATCACCTTCGGCAGCTTTCAAAACGGTATCAATTATTCTGCTAATACGATCTGATTTTTCAGCCATTTTTATTACCAATGCGTTAATAACCGGCAAAATTGAGTGCCGGCGAAAATTATTCAGAAAACCTCCATCGCTTAAGCAGGCCGGAACCACACTTTTCGTGATGGACGGAAATAAAGCCTAATTTATAATGCAACAGGCATGCCAAAAATCAACCTATTGATATCATTTAAATTTCAATTTTTGAGCATTTTGGGCTGCACAGTTTTCTGTGCAATAGTGCACAGTTTTATGTGCAGTTGTGAACAATTTGACGTGCAATGAGGATCGATCATGCTGTTTTATTGAAGGGCGATTAAGGTCTTCTGGAAGATTTCAATTTATTCAAGGTCGGATGAAAAAGGATTATGTTTTTATACGGTTAACCTGCTCATTGATATTTGAAGCACGAACACCAAACCATGTTGAAAAATTTTCAACTTGCATTTCGCTCTTTGAAAAAATATAAGTAGATGGTGCACCTTCATCGAAATTCACTTGAATAAGACCTGTCCATGCGACATCGGATAAGGCTTTGTCAGAAAATAAGGTTCGAAACTCAAATAATCATTAATGACGGGTGTCAATCCTCTTAAGCTGTTCTCGTTTGTGAACTCTGTTCCGATTTTACAATCTGTAAAGAAAACTGACATTGTTAGATTGGGAAAGGAAATCAAAGCCGTTTTAAAGAACGGATAATATAAACTATATCAGTAGGTTGGGTGATATTTTGTTTGTCATTTTTTTGGCTCGGTTGTTGCTTTAAAAATTGATAGATGCAATGTGAGCATCAAAAATATTTTTCGACTCAAATACCAGCTGCCTCTTTAATTTAAAAACGAGACGAAAGGAGGTGATTTTTTGCACGTGTCAAAAATCTTGTCCCGATGATTGTTTGTAAAGGGGCTCGAAAAATCAAAGTTTATTTTTCTCAGGGGTTGGGGTGTTTTTTTGTGTTAAATCGCTCCAAGGATAATTCTTTTTCTCAAACCGTGTAATTACGCTATAGGCGGATAAATTTAGTGGTTAAAGGATCGTAAAGAAAGAACAGATATCAATACAAAAACAATGGGTTTGTCTTAAAACAAGCAATCTCTTTTAAAAAAAATGTTTCGGAATGCGCCTGTCCTTTCTAACGACCCCTAAACCACTCAGACAGTAGACGCTTTTAAAAAAAGATTATCCATTGCGCTCTCCCCTCTCTCCGAGCCGGAAGCTGATATATAAGTGTTTACAATAAAAACTCCCCGCTCCCCTCAATTTTCTGTAACGTAAGTTTTCGTCAAAATCAAAGAAATTGATTGTGTTACGTTTCAGAATTAACAGCACATTGAAGGAGGCTACCATGTCAATAAGAAATAAAAAAGTATTTGTATTCGCGTTTGCCACATTATTGGTGCTGTTTGTGTTCACCTCGGGCTATGCTTTTAAAACCGTTAAATTTGCAGTAATTACCGATGCCCATATGGCCCTTTATGGGGAAGATGGTATGAAGATGGGCGCTTCGAGCACGAAGATCGTTGAAAATACCGTGACGGCCTTGAACAAGATGGATGATCTGGATTTTGTTGTGGTAACAGGAGACCTTCTTTTGGATGGAGAGCCATGGAATCTGGATTTGATCAAATCTTATCTGGATGAATTAAAGGCGCCATACTATGTGATTGCCGGAAATCACGACCAAGCCATATCCAAGCAAGCAAAACCGGGTCAAGCCCCATATGTCGGGGTCAGCAAGAGTACATTGGTATGGGCCTTCCAAGGCCATGGTTACAAGGGGGGGAATGCTTACTGGGGCGCGGATCCCGTGTCGGGACTTCATATCATCGGCCTCGACTCCAATATATCCACCGGCTGGGGCGGAACGATCCCTCCATCTGAAATAAGGTGGCTGGAGGAAGAGCTTTCCTCAAATCGGGACAAAGTCAACCTTTTGTTTTGTCACCACAATTTTGTTGCATGGTCTAAGGACGATGAGCCCGGCGGGAAATTTGATCAGTTCCAGGTAAATAATGCTGCTGAAGTCAGAAAGGTTTTGGAAAAATATACCCCCAGTTTGCAGCTTGTGTTAACCGGACATCGTCACATTGGTCTGCGTCATCAAAAAGTCAATGGCATAACCTACATTGTCCACCCCGCAGCTGTCTCTTACCCGAACCAATATACGTTGTATACTCTGACCCCGACCAGCGCTAATTATGAAACAAAATGGGTTCCAATTGAAAAGGAGATTATTGAAACCGGTAAGGCTAATCTTCTGAAGGACAATTGGTGGCGGCCGACGGATGCGACAGATAAACAAATGTTAGAGTTTTTTGAAGGACCTGGCAATGTATTGAAAAAGGGAACCCTGCAGCTCAAACCCGTTGCAGCCAAATAAATAAGATGGTGACCTGACCCCCAAAAATTGATCCAGTTTTTAAATTAGAATTATGGTAAAAACTGAGATCAAACGAAGATGATTACTGAAAGGTGGCGACAGGAATATAATACAGTAAGACCGCATAGCAGTCTTGGTTATCGACCACCAGCTCCGGAAGCTATAATGCTTTTACACTTTGAGCCTTTTCGGTTATCGTCTTCAAAAGAAAATATTGGACAAATTCTAACTTAATAGGTGGTCCAAAAAGTGGGGTCAGGTCATCCCCCTTGCCTACTTTTGATTTTCATGGAACCTCAGAAAAGGACTAGTTATTTTTGATATTTATTTCTATTCTGCTTAGCATGCAACCCAAGCATAAAATCATTTTCAAAAGGAAGTGATTAAGGATAAATAAATTTTGATTTTTCAACCAGGACAATGTCAATCGAAAGGAGATCAAATTGAAAAACAGAATCTTGGTCACAACAATCTTTACTATCCTTTCAATGTCGTTGTTGCTCCTGCCAGCCTTTGCGTCGAAAGCGCAGGCCACGGACAAAATCGGCTGGGTCGGTCCTGTCTACAAGGAGTTATCCGAGAGTCTGAACAGGGGTTTTAAGGCGTACTATAAGAAGACCTATAATAAGGACGTGGACATCACGTTCGTGCGCCCGGGTGGGTGGCCGGTCTGCGTGGACAAAGTGAGAGTGTGGGGCGGCAAACCCGATGCCGACATTTTTTTGGGCGCAGGCGCTCCAGCGCATGAAGTCTTAAAGAAAGAAGGGCTGATCGTCCCTTACAAGCCCAAGGACTGGGATAAGGTTCCCGCACAATGGCACGGCATGAAGGTAAAAGATAAAGATGATTATTGGACCGCCTTCGCGCCCTGGATCGTCACCAATCTGTACAACGAGAAGGTGTTGGAAATGCTAAGACTGCCGCCGCCGAAAACATGGAAGGATCTGCTCAACCCCATCTACAGGGGTAACATCGTGCATACACTGCCCTACGCTTCCGGCACCATGCATGAAGCCGTAGAAATCATCTTGCAAACAATGGGAGAAAAGGAAGGTTGGACATATCTCAGATTGTTGGCGGCGCAGCTGGCCCGTTTCTCCACCGGCAGCACAGATACGACCCACCTGGTCAGCCGCGGTGAAATTCCCATCGGGATCGCGCAGCCGCAAATGAATGCGATGGCTGCCCGTAAAGACGGCTATCCCGTGCGGGATTTGCTCCCTGACAAAACGATCCTGGTCCCTGAAGCAGTGGCGTTGCTCAAAGGCGCGCCCAACGAAGCGGTCGGGAAAATTTTTCTGAACTGGATATTCAGCATGGACGGACAAAAACACGTGTTGGATGGCAGTTACTTTGCAGCCAGAACGGACATTAAATTCTCCGTGTGGGAAAAAGAAGGCGTCACCATGGCCAAGCACGCCCAGGAAGCGCTGGGAGCTGATTCGTTCTGGGAGCTGAAAGTCGGGTTCATTGAGTATGATTTGGATCTCGCCGCGAAGCGGTTTGACGAAGTCAACCGCTACTATGAATACGAGATCTACAGAAAATGGGGCGAGTTGAAAAGCAGTCTGTTCCTGATAGAGGAAGTCGAGGGAGAAATCCAGGCGGCAAAAGCCCTGAAGATGAACGTAAAAAATGCGGCGGCGAAAATAAAAGAAGCCAGAAAGCTTTTTGAGATAGATGGCGCGTATGCGGCAGCCCGCCTGGCTGCATCAAAGGCACGCTCTCTGCTTGTAGCGCCGTAACAGCTAAATGAACCTCCCCGCGGCAAGCCGCGGGGTATCTATTGAGATGTTATATTCAATCTAAGCGCAGCAAGCTGCGGGGTATTAAACCCTAAAACAGAATAAAACCCAACCCTAAATGAACGCAAACAGAATGAAGAAACACTGGCTTTCGTTCATTTCGGGCTGGACTTAAAATCTTTGATATGCGGGCTCGCCCTGTAGAATGCCGCTTTGCGACCCTCGCAGAGGATTCTACAGGGTGAGCCACAGCGCGCTTGTATTTCAAAAAGGATCTGATATGACCCGTGGCAATACCTTTCTGGCAGCACTCCTGTGGTCGGTCATTGCCTTTCTCGTGCTTTATCCGCTGTCAATTCTGGTGCTGGAAAGCTTTAAAATCTCCGGAACCGGCGGCACGGGGCTATCCAATTATCTAGAATTCTTCAAAGACACCTATTATCTTAAAACCTTTGGAAATACCCTGGTCCTAAGCACGCTGGTGCTACTGACGACCACCCTGTTCGGAGTGCCCCTAGCCTACATCCTGGCGAGATACAGACAAAGAGGGAAGACAATTTTCACAGCCCTGATCCTTTTGCCGATTGTTTTACCCGCTTACGCCGGCGTATTTGCATTTATCATCTTTTTCGGCAGGTTCGGAACGCTGAACCTGCTCCTCATGGAAGCGGGGCTGATCAAGGACCCCATCAATTTCATTTACGGACTACACGGACTGGTATTCGTTCAATCCCTGCACATGCTCCCTTTTATCGTCCTCAGTCTTGCCGCAGGTTTCACCACCATAGACCCCTGCTTTGAAGAAGCCGCCGAAATGGAGGGAGCGAGCGGCTTTTGGAGATTCCTCACCGTCACGTTGCCGCTCTGCACGCCAACTTATATGGCGGGCGCCGTCATCGTATTCCTGTGGCCTTTTACGGACTGGCTCACGCCGTTGATTTTGGGACAGGTGGACTTTCTTCCTTCGGTTGCGTACATCAACATCGCCTATCACTTTACCGACATGTATCGCAAGTACATGGGAATTGTGGCGGTGGTCGTTTCTTCCATTGTTTGCATTACCCTCTTTTTGCTTGCCAGATGGTGGGTCGAGAAGAAAAAGTATACCGGCCTCTCCAAAGGGACAACGTCTGAAGGGAGAGTGATCGAACCAGGCCTGTTGATGACAGTGCTCTCGTATCTGTACATGGGTTTTATCGCTGCCCTCGTCCTGATAATTCCGACTGTTCTGGGGCTGGCCGCTTTTTCCAGAAGATGGGTCCTTGAGCCGTTTCCAACCTATTGGACCCTCGAAAATTTCAGGGTAATTCTTCTGGAATCCCCGCTTTTGATAAAAAACTCCTTCGTCTTCAGCGGGATCGCTTTGCTTTTCGGGATCGCCTTCGGGCTTCCGGCTGCCTATCTCATCGTTCGCACCCGTGTTCCGGGGAGAAATGCCCTCGACTTTGTGATCACCCTGATGCTGGCTTTCCCAGGTATGGCGGTGGGCGTGAGTTATCTCCTGGCATTTTGGAAAGAGATACCCTTAGCCACGTATTGGATCATCATGCCGCTGGCCCTCTTTGCACGGCGGCTCCCCTACTTTTTGCGGATGGCGCATTCCTCCTACTTGCAGCTGGATGTTTCGCTCGAGGAAGCTTCCGAAGTATCGGGTGCGGGTAAACTCAGAACTTTTTTCTATATATCTTTGCCTCTGCTGGTCAAAGGGGTGCTCGTCGGCGTGGTGATGTTTTTCATCATGGCGTTTCAGGAAATTTCTACCGCGATATTCCTTTATCGAGGTGGATGGGAAACCTTGCCCATCGGAATCTATTTGAACTGGCACCGCGGCATGGAGTTCGGCATCGCCGCTGCCATGGCTTTTCTGATGATTGTGATCACATTTATTCTTCTGCTGACCATCGCAAGAATCAGCGGGGGCGTCCTTAAAGCTGCCTGGGGCCCCGGCAGCACGTAAAAACCGGATTTGCGCAACACGCCTGGAACGCATGCCGAATATTGGCGATCATTTAAGGGGACAAATTCAATGGCATTTATAGAAATCCAAAACCTGTTCAAGCGCTTTAAAAAGGTCGTGGCAGTCAATCACATAAAGCTCGAAGTGAACGAGGGTGAACTGCTGACGCTATTAGGACCCAGCGGATGCGGGAAAACAACCATCTTGCGCTGCATCGCGGGACTGGAAACACCGGAGGAGGGAGACATCATTATTGACGGCAAGCCGATGCTTTCAAAAGGATTTGTACAGCCGTCTAAAAGGGGAATCGGCATGGTATTCCAAAACTATGCCGTATGGCCGCATATGAAAGTGTACAACAATATCATTTACGGCTTGAAAATCGAGAGGATGCCCAAGCGGGACATCCAAAAGAAGGCTCAACAGATATTGGAATTGGTGGGTTTGGATGGCCTGGAAGAGCGGTACCCGGCTCAATTGAGCGGCGGGCAACAGCAACGGGTGGCGCTCGCTCGCGCGCTTGTGAGTAACCCCAAAGTACTGCTATTGGATGAACCGCTGAGTAACCTGGATGCCAAACTCAGAGAAGAATTGAGATTTGAAATCAAGAGCCTGGTTAGACGTATGGGCATCACGTCGGTCTATGTTACCCACGACCAGGCGGAGGCGATGGTTATTTCTGATCGAATCGCCGTCATGGATTCGGGGAACTTGGTGCAAATCGGCACTCCAGAGGAGATTTATGAAAAGCCCGCCAATAAGTTTGTCGCCGATTTTATCGGCACCATGAACTTTATGTCCGGGGAGGTCGTCCAGGTCGTCCAGGATACGGATTCGGTTTACGTCCGCACCGAATTTAGCGAGAAGATGCTGTGTAAGACGTCCAGCATCACGGCAATAACACCGGGGGGGAAAGTGTACGCATCGATACGCCCTGAAGATGTTGAAATTATTACGGAACCCACTCAAGATATGGAGAACCTGTTCAAGGGTATTATTGCCCAT
>JAOUGB010000670.1 GCA_029857875.1 Desulfobacteraceae bacterium
ATAGATATAATATCCAAGGAAAAACGGTTGTCACCGTAACGCCGAATACCTTCTATTTTTTTTTCACCACTACCGTTTTGTTGAAAAACTAAAATTTTTTGGGTTCCGGCAGCCGGCTTTTGAGGTCGTGTTTTTATTTTAATGTTGTCTGTGCATTCAAAATCTTTTTTCATAATATATCCTTAATACTCGATATCCGATTCGAGCTGTTCGAGTTTTTTTTCAAATATGGTCTTTTGCTCTTCAAGGGCTATGGTGGATTGTTCAAGTTCCTCAAAGAGGTTATCGATGGCTAACCGGCAGCTATGGATGGAACGAGAGAGCAAACCGATCTTTTCGCCATCACCGGCCTGTGAGGCCGTCAATAAATCAGCATTGAGTTCATTGAGCTCATTTTCGTGTTTTACGATACGGTTTTCAATACGGAAAATCCGTTGTTCAAGAGGTTTAAGGACTCTCGATCGTTCAGCAACAAACTTGGAACGTATACGCCTTTTGTCTTTTTTGGTCAACTTTAAGTTCAATTCTTTATTAGGGTCAGCGCTATTGAGGTAGGCTTCCGAAGGTTCTATTTCATCCGACCATCCATCTTTTTCCAAAAACTGCTGATAGCTCCCTTCGAAGACATCAACACTATGGTTTTGAAATACGATAAGACGCTCTGCAAGTGCGTGCAAGAACATTTCATTATGCGTAACCATAATGACGGTACCCTCAAAACTGTCGATGGCGGCAAGCATCGCGTCACACGATTCCATATCCAGATGATTGGTGGGTTCGTCCAGAAGCAAAAGATTCAACGGTGTCACGAGGAGTTTGCCCAAAATCACCCTGCTTTTTTCTCCTCCGGAAAGAACGCCGATTTTTTTTAACGCACTGTCGCCTTCAAACATCATTGCACCGCATATATTTCTTGCCTGCTGGCGGTCGACATCCGGGTTCGAAAAAAGAATTTCTTCCTCTATGGTTCTTGATCCATCCAGTTTTTTTACATTGCTCTGTTCAAAATATCCTTGTTTAACTGCCGGGTGAAGAGCGATTTCACCATTCTGGGGTTTGAGCACCCCTGACATAAGCTTTAACAGTGTAGTTTTACCTTTACCGTTTTTTCCGACAACACAGATACGTTCCTGTGCCTTTGCTGAGAAATTAAAATTTCTGATCAGCGGTTTTTGAGGGTCATATGAAAAGGAAACATTTTGAATATTCATCACATGCTTTTTAGGAAACGGGCTGCCTCTAAAAGAAAAATCAAGTGTCTTTAGTCTTTCCAGCTTTTCTTTGTTTTCCATCCTGGACAGTGTCTTGATACGCGACTGAACCAGATTCGCAAGCCTTGCCTTGGCTCTGAACCTGCTGATAAACAGTTTTATCTCCTTACGGCGGCGCTCGTCGTTGAGACGGGTCTTTTCGTAAACCTCTTCGTCTTGGGCGAGTTGCGCATAATACTTTTCGGTATTTCCGGCCAGCTTTCTGATTTTTCGGCGATGGATACCGAGCGTGTGTGTAATGACTTTATCCATCAAGCTCCTGTTGTGGGTAATAAGCATCAACTCACGAGGCCAACGGATCAGAAAACGTTCAACCCATCGGATGGATGTGATGTCAAGATAATTGGTCGGCTCATCCAAAAGCAAAAGATCGGGCTCAGAGACGAGCACTTTTGCAAGATTCAGGCGGACCTGGAATCCTCCTGAAAATTCGTTTGGATGTCGTTTAAAATCCTCTTTGGAAAATCCGAGACCTGAGAGTATCTCTTCAACTTTCCAGTGCTGGTCTTTTTCGTCTTCTTGAAGCCCGGTCATTCCCTCTGCAAGTACTGTATCTTTTGTGAACTCGAGCTCCTGGCGAACGTAACCGATACGATAATACTTGGGAATTATAATTATTCCCGAATCTGGAGATACTTTGCCGGTTATGAGCCGAAAAAGAGTCGTTTTTCCGTGTCCGTTGCGACCAAGGAGACCAATTTTTTCTTTAGGATTCAGCTTAAAGCTCACACTGTCAAAGAGCACTTCACGATCATAACTTTTTGTAAGATTTTCAACATTTATCATTTACTATTCTGCTATCCGTTTTCCTATTTAAGAAATATCCGCCGCTCTTTTTTTATTAAGTTGAAGTAGACGAAAGGATGAATCATACTGAAATAGCTAATCATACTCCCCACT
>JAOUGB010000671.1 GCA_029857875.1 Desulfobacteraceae bacterium
ACAAATAAAAGCTTGCTTTACCCTATAATGTTGCAAAATTTGGAGGACTTCAGAGCCGAGGCGTCAAGGGAGAAGTCGTAGCACTTCTACTGCGAACCCTTGACAACAAAGGATCTGGAGTCTTCTGGCTTTTGCAACGTTAGGGTTTATTCTTTGGGCACTTGTCCGGGTGTATCTAAACTTTTTTCGTACATCTTGATTTTTCCCTCTTTGATCTGTTCGATTTCATCTTTCTTACTATCCAAAATCGCTTTTGCTTCAGCAGGATTTTCAACAACGTGGGGGGTGATAAATACGTAAAGATTCGTCTTGTCGCCCCCCCTTGCCGTTGTTTTGAACAAGTAACCGAGCAAAGGGATATCTCCCAGGCAAGGAACTGTATATCTTGTTTCCGAAAAGCTGTCATCAATCAACCCGCCAATGACAACCGTATTTGTATCTTTGACAATCACCGTTGTATCGACGGTTCTCTTTAGTGTAGTAGGACGATCCGCAGACGTCGTTGCCTGTTCATCGAGTTTGGTCGATTCCGTATTGATATAGAGCCGTACCAGGCGGTCGTGACTTATCTGAGGGGTAATTTTCAAGGTAATGCCAACATCTTTGTACTCATAGGAACTGTAAGTTTCCACTCCGGTTTCTGCAGCCGATCGGGTCTGAAACGGAACATTCTTTCCAACGGTTATGCTTGCCTCTTCATTGTCCGTGGTCAGAATCTGAGGTGTCGAGAGAAAATGAACATCTTTATCTTTTTTATACGCATTTACGATAGCAGAAAGATTGGGAAAGGTGATGCCGCCGATGGTAATCACTTCGCTGAATATTCCCAGGGCGAAACCTGACGGTGACGGCAATGTTGTTGTAGTGCCTGACGAAATAATTGGGACTTCGGGTTTAAATCCCCCGCCAAATGCCGCATCTTTATTATCGATTCTGGTAGTACCCCCTGCTTGCCATTGGACGCCAAGATTGAACTCCTTATTTATATTCACTTCCATAATCAGGCATTCAATATAGACCATAGACCTTGGAACATCCAGTTTTTTGATGATCTCATCGAGAACCAGGTAATCTTCCTTGCCTGCCATGATAATCAGACTGTTGGTGGCTTTGTCTGCGGTTACTTTAACATCTTCCGAAACAAACGGAAGCTTCTTTTGGGGTCCCCCGGTCTTTTTCGTTGGTAATTCCTGCAGAACTTTGGCCAAATCTTCAGCATTGGCGTTTTCAAGATAATAGACGTGGATCTTCTCTTTCCCTCGGGGTGTTTCCCGGTCCAGCATGTTGATCAGTCTTTTGATCCTTGAGGTTTCCACCTCGCTGGCCATTACGATAATGGTATTGGTTCTTTCATCAGCCACAAACTTGGTGTCCGAAAACGCGCTTTGTGCTTTAGATTTTCTGCTTTCCTGAAAAACAGAATCAAGGATCTTAACAAATTTTGTGGCCTCAGCATACTCGAGCGGAATGACAGAAACCTCCTGCCCCATGCCGGCCACATCAATGGCATTCAGGATTCGAAGCAAGCGTTTTATGTTTGAATATACATCTGTTAAAATCAGCATGTTTGTCGGCGGATAATCCAGAATAACACTGCTTTTTGAAACCAGTGGAGCGAACAGCCTTTTTATTTCAGATGGATTTGCGAATTTTAAGGGTATCAATTGAGTGACCACCCGATCTTCCGGAGATGCAGCCTCTTCTTTAAGCCGTGTTTCAATGTTTTTTGATCGTGCATCAGGAGATGGAACGATTTTAGTCACTTCTCCGGCTTTGATGGTGGTAAAACCATGGACTTCCAGAACGGATTCAAACACCTTGTAAGCTTCTTTGACGGAAATTTTGCTGGGTGAAATTATCGTTACTTTTCCTCTTACACGTTGATCAACAACAAAATTCGTTGACGTCAATTCGCTGATAAATTTAATAAAAACATTAATATCCACATTGTTGAAATCTATTGAAATGAAACGTTCCGAGTCCTGTTTCCCTTGTGTTACTTTATTATCATCTGATGATTTGGCGGTCTTTACAGAATTTTCGGCATGAGCACCAATTGACAGATTCAATGTCAATATCAGCACCATGAAGGTAAATATATATTTAATAATCTTTGAACCGCAATCGTGTGATTTCATCATTGATGATTCTACAGTATTGTTGTTATTA
>JAOUGB010000673.1 GCA_029857875.1 Desulfobacteraceae bacterium
TAATTTTGCAACATCATGTTGCAAAAAACAACAAAAACAATTCTTGACAATTTTGATTTTAGAAATTAAGAAAACTTTTTTGGCAAATGAGGTTCAATTAGAATGCCTCACCCGGCATTTTTTTTTTGCGCTAAAATAACCGGCTTTTTAGGATCTTGGAAATGACGGAAACCGCCCTTTTAGACTACATGTACATCTTTCTTTTCCTCGTTGTGGGTTTTATTGGAGGATTTGCGCCGTTTATTGTCAACTGGTTTGTTCGTCCCAAAAGAACGCATCTAAAAAAATCTCTGGATACATACGAATGCGGGATGGATATCTACGGAAAAGCCTGGGATTATCGTTACGGTGTTGCCTATTACCTTTACGCACTCATTTTTCTCGCATTTGATGTCGATATCCTGTATCTGTTTCCGGTTGCAGCGGCCTTTGACAAGGTGTCCGGCATTCGTGGAATTGTGGAGTTTTTCATCTTTTTGGGCATTCTGATCCTGGCCATTGTTTATGCTTGGGCTAAAGGAGTATTCACGTGGGAGAGGAAAATAAAAGTTCGCCGATAAGACCCGACTTAGATGCATATGCCGCATATTTAAAGTCTGAATCCTGCCGACCGATTGTCGAACAAGGCAGAGAATATGGTGAAGGGCCTCTGTTGCGCATGAAGTTGACCGACACCATTCTGAAGCTGTGCCAGGCGAATTCACTGTGGCCCATGACGTTCGGCATCGCTTGCTGCGCAATAGAGATGATGGGAACCGGTATGGCTCGTTTCGACATCTCCAGATATGGATCTGAAGTTTTCAGGCCGTCGCCCAGACAATCGGATCTAATGATCGTGGCCGGAACGGTGAACAAAAAACTTGCTCCGGTACTGTTGACGCTCTACGAACAAATGCCGTCTCCTAAGTGGGTTATTGCCCTGGGCAATTGCGCCATCTCAGGAGGACCCTTCAAAGTCAAGGAAAATTATAATATCATCGAGGGCGCCGACAAACTGATCCCTGTGGATGTCTATGTTCCCGGCTGCCCCCCCCGCCCAGAAGGTCTTCTCGAAGGGATTCTTAAAGTTCAGGAAAAGATTACCGGTATTCGTCATCCAATTCCCCAGAATCGTCATCCCAAATCTCCTTTAAAAAAGGTAAAAGGATTGAGGGTGAAGTAATGGCTAAAGAAACCAAAGATTATAAAGAAGGTTTTCTACATCAAGGATTTGATGCCGCCGAGACAGACTACGACCAGAGAGGATATCACCTGGAAGTTGTGCTGGATGTGAGCCAGGTCCGAAAATTTGTCCAAACAGCTTATGAACTCGGTTTTTATCTGGTTTTTGTAACAGGGTTTCATGTCCGGCCGGATGAAGGACATGATAAAAAAAATTCAGGCATAGAGGTTGTCTATCAGTTCGCCCGTTATGATCGGCAGTATCGCATTAAGGCCCGGGTTTCCGTACCCAATAGCCTTGAGATACCCAGCATATCCGATATTTATCAGGGAGCCGACTGGCATGAAAGAGAGACCCGGGATTTTTATGGTGTTGTTTTTGACGGTCATCCCAACATGAAACCCCTTCTGCTTTCTGAAGAAGATCCGGACTTTCATCCGTTGTTAAAGGAAGAAACACAGCTGAAATCTCTTGATGAGGTTTCATGGCCGTCAGGGGGGCCGGAAGTTGTAAAAGGAGAAGCCGAGGCCGAAACCGGTCGATAGTTTGACTTTATAACCGACGATAAAAAGACAAATTCATCATGCTCGAATCAGAATATCAGGAACATAACCGGTTCTTTTTAAATATGGGGCCCCAGCATCCCAGCACCCATGGTGTGCTTCTAATTGTGCTGGAGATGGAAGGTGAATACGTCCTTGATCCCCAACCGGTGCTTGGGTTTATCCACCGCATGCACGAAAAGATGGGGGAATCCAGACCGTGTTCGGGCTTTATGCCCAATACTGCCAGGATGGATTATGTTTGTGCGCTTCCTTACAATCACGGGTATGTCTCTCTCATTGAGCGAAAAGCGGGAATCGAGGTCCCAAAAAGAGCGGAGTACATCCGGGTCATTACATCGGAGCTGAACCGGATTGCCAGCCACCTGCTTTGGCTCGGCGCCTACCTTCTTGATCTTGGCGCGTTTACCCCCATTCTTTACGGCTTCGATGACCGTGAACAC
>JAOUGB010000672.1 GCA_029857875.1 Desulfobacteraceae bacterium
ACCGTAACCCCGAGTTACGCCGGCATGACGTATGGCAGGCTGGGACTGAACGGATTGCAGTGGCCCTGCCCGAACAAAGACCATCCGGGAACCCAGTTTTTACATGCCGCTCAATTTACGAGAGGCAAAGGCCTGTTTCATGCCATCGAGTATCTCGATCCGGCCGAGATGCCCGACAATGACTATCCCTACTTTCTTACCACCGGCCGCATGTTCGCCCATTATCATACCGGCACCATGACGCGTGTCTCTGAGCATCTTGATACCGAGCAAAAAACCGGATATGTAGAAATTCATCCTGAAGATGCCGCGAACCTGTCGGTGAACGAAGGGGACACCGTCAAGCTGGCCACCCGCAGGGGCGAAATTGAGGTGCCGGCCAGGATAAGCAACAAGGTAAAGCCAGGTCTGTTGTTTGTACCGTTTCATTTTGCCGAAAATTCGGCCAATATTTTAACGAATTCGGCTTTTGATCCTGCTGCCAAAATCCCCGAATATAAAGTTTGTGCGGTAAAAATCGAAAAAGCCGCCTAATTTCAGCGAACAGTTCGTTTTTTAAAAAAGGCCTTTGAAAAATTAACCATTTTTCAAAGGCCTTTTAAATTTGAAAGCGGGCATTACGTGTCGAACGTGTCTCCGGCTTTTAATTCCTTTTCAGCGGCAAATTCAGCCGCCGCCATTTTTCCGCCTTTTGCCGGCCTGACCTTGCCCACAATGAGTCTTCCCCCTGAAAGGGCGATGTGAAGCCCTTTATCGTCAACATTCAATATGGTTCCCGGAGCATCAGCTACGGTTTCCTCGATTCGTTTCGCGCCGTAAAAACGAACCTTTTCACCTCTTAATAATGCAAAAGCACCGGGTTGAGGATCACAGCCGCGAACCAGGTTGTAAAGCTCATCTGCCGATGTGTTCCAATCGATACCCGCTACCCGATCATCACATGGGGGCTCGTATGTTGCACCGGCTTCGTCCTGAGTAATTTTGGGCGCATTTCCCGCCTTGATAAGATCAATGGATTCCAAAATGGCATCAACGCCCATGGGAAAGAGATGGTTGAAATAGAGCGAACCCGTGGTATCATCCGGACCAATGGCAATTTCCTTTTGAAGCAGAATTAGACCTGTATCGATGCCGCCATCCGGCCAGAAGATGCTCAACCCGGTTTTAGTATCGCCCATGATAACGGCCCAGTTGATGGCACTGGCACCGCGATGGCGCGGCAAAAGGGATGGATGATAATTGATGGTACCAAGGGCGGGAACATCAAAAAATCGCGCCGGAATAATATCCGTGACAAATGCCATAACGGTAAGGTCGGGGTTCAGGTCCTTATACTCGGCGAAAACCGCGTCATCTTTATACGTTTGGGGCTGAAAAACGTCGATGTTCTTTGACATAGCCGTGTCTTTGAGCGGATCGGTCCGGCCGCCCGGCCTGTCCGGCGGCGCATAAACCGCCACGATGTTTTCGTTCCGCTCCAGCAGATTTTCCAATACCTTTGCTCCAAATGCTGCCTGACCAATCAGTATGATACGCATACTTCACCTCCTGGGGTTGTTGGGTCATCGAATCATAAGTTATAAAGATGTCACAATTATGTTTAAACTTACAAACGAATGATGTCAACTTTAGGTTGACAAGTATTTTTCCGCCGGTCTTGTTTACCACAGGATTTGCATAATAGATATTTTTCGAAAATGCTTTTTGTCTCGGGCGAAATTCTATCCATAATCTGTTCTCTTTGTCGATTATCCAGCTGATCATTGCATCGAAGACATCTTGAAAAGGGTTTGATTCGATCGTTAATATCCAGATCATCAATGATGCATTTTACCTGTTCCACGGATGTTCCGGGTCGTATCAGCATGCCGTGGGTTATTGATTTGGATTTGAGCAATTCTTTGCGTTTTGTGAGGATGATTCGTTTTTCCTGTATGGATTTTCCAATGATATCCTGTGTGGTGTAAGACCCATTGAAATCGATATCAAATCCCAGCATCCGCATCGGTTTAACGATATCTTTCAAATGGATATCCGTAATAAATTGAATCCGTCGAAGGGGGAACCCTCTGAGCAATGTAACATTTTGAATATTAAGGGACTCGAAAACAGGATATACACTGACACGATCGCCGTCTTGAAAAATGTAATTAAAATCTACGGATTTT
>JAOUGB010000066.1 GCA_029857875.1 Desulfobacteraceae bacterium
TCCGACGCCACCTGGTTCATCATGGGGAGCCTGATGTTTGCCGTCGCCTTTGTCAAAACAGGGGTGGATAAACGTATGGCCATGATGATGTTCGGTAAATTGAAAAAGCCTTCTATTAAATTGGTCACCTTTACGATCATCCTTGTGATAGCGCCTCTTACCATGTTTATGTCCGACCATGCACTAGCCGCTATGTTTTTGCCCATCGGCATGCTCCTGTATACCACATCAACGGCTGCGTCGGGAAAGGAAGACCCCGAACTGGGCAAGATGCTTATGATCACCATCGCCATGGCCTGTAACCTCGGCGGTTCTCTGGCCCCTTCGGGCGCGGCTCGAAACCTTATCATGATGGGTTATGCCGAGGATATGTTCGGCCTCTCCATCGGATACGGGGAATGGTTGTATTATATGGTTCCGATGTTGGTTTTTACCATACCTGTCACCTGGTTTATGATAAACTTCCGGTTTAAACCGCTGCCTCAGCATACAGATCTGAGCGCGTCCATGAATTATGTTAAAAACGAGGTGGCCAAGGCAGGGACAGGTTGGACCAGACAACAGAAGATAACCGTTGCAATCTTTATGGTAATGTTTTTTTGCTGGATCACGGAAAAAAACCTGATACTCAATCTTACAGGCATAAGGTTCGGTATCGGGGTGCTCGCCGTCATGGGAGCGATTGCCTATGTTTTTGCAGGGATTGCCAACTGGCGCGATTATCAGACAAAGGTCGACTGGGGCGTGGTCTGGCTTTACGCAGGGGCGATCATCTTCGGCCGTGTCCTTGTCATGACAGGGGGTGCGTACTGGATTGCCAGATCCTTCGTCGGTCTTCTAAATCCGCTTGGATTGAGCGAGGGTCTCGGCCTCCTTCTCTCCGGGAATGTGATCACAGGCCTCCTCACTCAGCTCATGGCTGACGGCCCGGCGTGCGCTGCGGTCGGACCTGTAACCCTATCCATGGCCGGCATCGTGCATCCGGGAACCACCATGATCCCCTTTATGGCGATGGGCACCTCCTATGCCTCATCACTCGCCTACTGTCTGATCATCGGAACGCCGCCCAATGCCATTGTTTATGCCAGCGGGTACCTGGAGCCAAAGGATTATCTGAGAGTGGGCGTGATTCTCTGGTTTACCAATCTGGGAGTATTTATGTTAATGGCATCAACCTACTGGCGGTTCTTGGGCTGGACAGGGATGGTTCCGTATTAGTTCAAAAGATGGCAAAAACTTAAAAAAGCGAATGGATTATAATTACATTTCAACAAAAAAAAGATGAACGTTATGTCAGAGCCGGAGAGTGTGATTAAAGCTAATGGAGATCGACGCATGGGAACGTCGGTGCATCAATTTCTCAGAACAGCATATAAGATGCTTCATCCCGGAGATTTTTATGAAGGGCTGCTGCGGGAAAGAGGGCACACCCCTCCGCTGGTTTTCCTTTTTATATGCAGCATCCTTTTTACAATTCCGTCGAGCATGTTTGTCTTGCAAAAAAAGATCTTTTTCGGACTGATGTTCTTTTTAAATGCATTTTCCATGCCTTTTATCACAGCGTTCATTCTGTATCTTGTCGCCATGTTATTTTGCAAAGGTCTGTTTACCTATAATACCCTGTTTGGGATCACCGCCTATGCCAGCATAACGCTTTTGATTTCCTGGATTCCGGGTCTGGCAGGGCCGACAGAAATTCTGAGGTTTTGCCTGATCGGTCTCGGCATGGTAAAAACAGGTCGTATAAGTTATCTAAAGGCTTTTGTCTGTTTGTTGTGTACCGCAGCGGCAATGATTTTTTTGATTCAATTATTCAAACCCATTCTGGGGCAATGATATGACAATAATGATCTGATTGAATCGTCAAAGTATCAGGTATAGCCGAAAAGGAGGCATACAAAATGAGTCAAAAAATAAAAGTATTAATGGTCGACGACGAAGAGCAGTTTCGAGCCACCACCAAAAAGATTCTGAACAAAAGGGGATTCGATACGGTTTTGGCAGGTAGCGGAGAAGAAGCTATTGAGAAACTCGACGAAAAGCCGGATGTGGTGATTCTCGACATTAAAATGCCCGGCATGGACGGCCACCAGGCCTTGAAAGAGATCAAAAAACATTCGCCCCATCTTCCGGTGATTATGCTGACCGGCCATGGAGCACTCCCTTCGGCGCAGGAAGCCCTCGTAGGAGGTGCCTTTGACTACCTTTCAAAGCCCTGCGATATAAATATTCTGGCAGGAAAGATCACCGATGCCTTTCGTCAAACCACAGCCGGTGAAGTTCCTGTACCCGCAGAAAAGACGGTTGCGGAGGTTATGATTCCCATTGAATATTATACCACATTGACCGAGGAAAATACCGTTCATGACGCCATTGAAAAATTAAAGGAGTCTTTTTCCGCCAAAATATCCACCAGTCGTCTTATGGAAACCGGGCATCGTTCCCTGCTGGTGTTTGACGAGAATGGTAAAGCAAAAGGGATGGTTGCCATTTTGGACCTTCTTTCGGCCATCATGCCGGCTTACCTGTCTGCCCCCAAGCCTTCCATGGCAGACAGTATGCAGTATTCGACCATGTTCTGGAGCGGCATGTTCAACCGTGAGGTCAGGCAACTGGCCGTCAAAAAAATCAAAGATATTATGTCTCCCGTGCCGTTTAGCATCGACGCCGATGCCAATCTCATGGAAGCAGCTTATATGATGGTGGATAAAAAAGAAAGGCGGCTGGTTGTTATGAGCAAAGGAGCGGTTGTGGGCATTATCCGGGAGCAGGACTTGTTCTTTGAAATAGAGAAGATTTTGAGGACGTAAGGTATTGGGTGTTATCCGAATTTATTTCGCATTTTTTTCTTAGATAAAAAAGAACCGCCGTTATCGGCTCCGGCGCGACCGGGCCAGATGATATACGCTTTTATTCGATTCTTGACGAGGAGGATGTATGAAGGATCACAGAATGGTGTCTCAGAGTGAACCGGGGTTTTGGAAAAACAAACCGGGTTATAAACCGATGTTATTTGTTCTTGCAGCCATTGTTTTTACTACCCTGGTCGTTATGCCGCCACCGCAGAGTATAATCGATATGGTGACAAAAGTCAGCCCGCCGGGATATAAACTCGATAAGGATTGTAACAATATTGTCGAAACGGTGAACAAGAAGTTAAGGCCCAAGGCCTTTGCGGCATTCAAGGCGGGAAAGGCGGTTTCATCAGAAAAAAATGAACATTCCCTGCTCGATGCCCAAGACGTCGCCAGGATAGCCAAGGTGATGATTGGCATATTGTTTCTGGCCGCTTTTTTATGGGGAACGGAAGCCCTGCCTTTGGGCGCCACGGATATTCTGGTGGGTGTCTTGATTTATCTTTTCGCGATATTGCCCATCAATGATATTTCCAGGGCCTATATGAAGGATGCCGTTTTTTTCATCTTCGGCATTCTGGCGGTGGCCGTGGGTGTTGCCAAGACCGGCCTGGACAAACGGATCGGTCTCATACTTTTGAGCCGCATTAAAAGCGCCAAATCCTTTGCTTTTGTCTTTTTCCCGATGCTGGCCATCACCGCCGGGTTTTTATCCGAACACGCCCTGGTGGCCCTTCTGATCCCTGTACTTATGGGGATTTATAAGGTCACCTGTAAAATGCATGGTGTCAAAAAAGACAGGGCCCTGGCTGTTTTCCTTTTGCTTGGCGTCTGTTTTGCGGCTAATCACGGCGGTCCGGGGTCTCCGGCGGCCGGAGGACGCAATGCCATCATGATGGGCTACTTAATGGAATACGGCATGCCGATTACATTTTTGCAGTGGATGAAATACGGCCTTCCGTTTGTTCCGCTTATGGCCGTGGTCATTGGGGCATACATGTATATCCGCCTCAAGCCGAAGTTCATGGTCCCGGATGTCAATCCCAGCGAGGTGGTTAAAGCTGAAGTGGCGAATATGCCGAAATTCGGCGGCAAAGAGGCAGCGATGGCCGTAATTTTGGTCCTATTGATTATCGGCTGGATTGTTCTGGGCGAAGAGGCCGGTCTTGGGGGTCCCACCCTTTACGCAGTGGCGGCCATGTTTTTATGTCGCATCATCGACTGGGACGATATCCAGACAGGCGTTGCTTTTGACGTGGTCGGCCTGTACGCTGCCGCCTGTGCCATGGGGGTCGGTCTGAAATTTACCGGGGGCGCCCTCTGGCTGGCCCAAACCTTTGTCGGTTTCCTTCCGGATTTTATGACCCGAGGTAACGGATTGGTTATGGGCGTCAGCCTGCTCACCGGAACCATGACCAATTTTATGAGTGACGGTGCCACGGTTGCAGCTTTAGGGCCCATCGTTCTTCCCATGGCCACACTTGCCAATGTCCATGTGTGGAAAGTGGGGCTGATCACCGCCTTTTCTTCTTCTTTTGCGAATTTTCTGGTGGTCGGGACCCCCAACAATGCCATTGCTTTTGGCATGGGAAGGGACCCTGAAACCGGAGAAAGATTGCTGGATGTCATGGATTTCGTGAAATACGGATTACCGGTAACCATCCTTGCATGGCTTGTCCTCTGGGGCTGGGCGGTATTCGGGTACTGGAAGTTTTTATCCTGGTAAGACCAAGTTAGCTATGCTGCGCTCCGCAATTGGAATACTGGAATATTGGAGTTATGGAGTGATGGGTTTAAAGGAATTTTGTATCATTAAAAAAGGTTATCTTCCACTTTTATGCCCATTATTCCAATATTCCATCACTCCAACATTCCATTCGGATCATCCTCCTTTTTAAAGGGTGATTAAGGAAGACTTTTATGGGGCTTTACAAAAGGAAACCAATATATATAAAACTTCACAGGATGATTGTGCTCATCATCCTGTGTGTTTCCATTGTTCCTCTGGTATTTCTTGGAGAGACCATCTATTATCGGTTTGCCAAAACATACGAAGAAAAGATTGAAGATCAGATAAAATACCGGACAAGATCCCAGTCTTATGCCGTAGAAGTCTTTTTAAGAGAGCGAACCGCCATCCTTGCAGCCATTGTGGATACCCATTCTTTCGATAACTTAAAACAACAGGAAAATCTTGCCCGTATGTTTAAAATAATCAGCCGGCGAACTGACGGCCTGATTGACTTGGGCGTCATCGACGATTCCGGTCAACACCTGGCCTATGCGGGTCCCTATAATCTGAAAGGGTTGAATTATTACAAACAGGCCTGGTTTGCCGAGGTGATGAGCAAGGGAAAGTATATCAGTGATGTTTACATGGGGTACCGGCAAATGCCCCATTTTATTATCGCCGTCCGGGGATACAGCGACGGGATTACCTGGATTCTAAGGGCAACCGTCGATTCGGACATATTTAACAAACTTCTGAGGACTGCCCAGACAGGTAAGTCAGGTGATGCTTATATCATCAATAAAGACGGGATTTATCAAACAGCCCCTCGCTTTTCAGGAAAGATACTTGGAAAATCAAACATTATCTTAACACGTTTTGGTGAAGGGACTACGGTTACCGAAAAAATTAAGGATAACGGCCAAACGAAACATGTTGCCGGAACCTGGTTGAAAAATAATGAGTGGCTCCTGGTGATCACTCAGAATGTCGGAGATGAGATTGGCGGGTTAATGACCACCAGAACCATGGAAATCATCATTATCGTTTTTGGCTGCCTTGCAATAATTACAACCACCTTTTTAGCGACGCGTATCATTTTCAGGCGGCTTGAAGATGCTGACAAAGGGATTAGCGAACTGAATGAACAACTGATTCAGTCTGATAAAATGGCGGCTTTGGGAAAGATGGCTGCCGGAATTGCCCATGAAATCAACAATCCTCTTGCGGTCATCGGTGAAAAGGCCGGATGGATGCGGGATTTGTTGCTTGACGAAAAATTTCAGAAAAGTGAGACTCTCAAAGAGTATGTAACTTCTATCGATAAAATCGAAGAACACGTGGAGAGGGCCCGTAAAGTGACCCATAATATGCTCGGATTTGCCAGAAGAATGGAGCATCGTTTGGATGATGTCGATATTAATCATGTTTTGAGCCAGACCATAGAGCTTTTGCAAAATCATGCCCAGATTAACAACATCGAAATAAGCAGGGATTTTCAGCCGAACCTTCCAATTATCGCCAGTGATCAATCCCAGCTTCAACAGGTATTTTTGAACCTGATGAACAATGCTATTGATGCCATCGAAAAGGATGGATTGATTGAAGTAAAAACACGAAAGGAGGGTTCCCAGGTTGTCATCGGAATAAAAGATAACGGTCCGGGCATCCCCGAAAAACATCTGACAAAAATTTTTGATCCGTTTTTCACCACCAAAGAGGTCGGCAAAGGAACCGGACTGGGATTGTCGGTAAGTTATAATATCATCGAAAAGCTGGGCGGTTTGATCGCCGTGGACAGCATACTATCCGAAGGAACTCATTTTTATGTTAAGCTTCCTATTGTGTCTCCTGAAAGGAAGTAGTAAATGAACGGTAGAAACTTTTTATTATAGAGCCCTATTTGTGCATGGAGCGGTTTAACAGATAAAAACTTTTCGATACTTTAAATAATATTCTTACTTAAACCAAAACACTTAATCGGCAAGGAGTATAAAATGGACATGTTCAGAATATTGGTGGTCGATGATGAAGTCGATTTTTTGGAAACCATCGTCAATCGACTGCAAAAGAGAAAACTGAATGCAAGCGGTGTGACCAGCGGAGAAAAAGCCGTTGAACTTCTCCAAAAAGAACTCTTCGATGTGGTTATCCTCGATATTAAAATGCCCGGGGGAATGGACGGTATCGATACTTTACGGGAGATTAAAAAGATTCAGCCGTTGGTCGAAGTTATTCTTCTTACAGGGCATGCTTCTGTGGAAACGAGCATTGAAGGAATGAAGCTGGGGGCTTTTGATTATTGTCTGAAACCCATAAAATTTGAGGATCTTTTACAAAAAATGGGCGCTGCATTTTCCAAAAAATCCACCCATGACAAAAAAATACGGGATGCAAAGATACAGCAACTGATTCGACACCCCGGGAGGGTGTTTGACCAGGATTGATAGATCATATCATTTATTTAAGTCCGATTTTTTACACATAGCCAACCTTCTTTTGTGGAAGGGGCTGCAGGAGGGGGCAATTAGGCGAGATTGCCCCCTTTACCTCATCACCCATAATCATCGATATTTGATATAAAAAGGAGGCATATGCAATGAAAAGGTTCCGGATATTTGTGATGCTGTTTTTAGCCCTTGTCCTGTGTCGGCCTCAGGTTTGTCCGGCTGCAATGACCAACGAGGATATGCTGAACAAGCTCAATGAACTCAGTACAATTATCCAGAAACAGCAGCAGGAAATCGAAATGCTGAAACAGGAACTGAAAAATCAAAAGGAATCCATCAATCAGGTAAAAGAAACACAAAAGGAAGAAATTACAAAGACCGTAAAGACGGAAACCGAAGAAAAATCCAAGGAATGGAGCGAAAAGATTCCCAAATGGATTAAAGATACCAAAGTGTCCGGTGATCTGAGACTTCGTTATGAAGGTATATACAACCGGGAAGAGCGACAGACCGACGGATCGATTAAAGATCTTCCAACCCGCGACAGATTCCGAATCCGGGCAAGACTATTTTTTGACAGCAACATCAGCGATGAAGTATCCACCCATTTCATGCTTTGCACCAATCAGGACACCAATAAAGAGGCCACGACCACAAACCAGAGTTTTACCGATGACTTTAATGACAAGGGCATCTATCTTCACAGGGCGTATGCCAGTTACAATCCCAACTGGTTGAAGAAACTGGAGCTTACGGGCGGAAAATTCAAAAATACATTTCTACACACCGACATTATGTGGGATCCTGATGTAAATCCTGAGGGTTTCTATGAATACTATCAGTATCCAAACTGGGCGAATTTCAAACCGTTTGTGCAACTGGGACAGATGGTGGTCAACGAGGTTAAAAACGAAACCGACGACGCAGCCCTTTTTATCTATCAGGCCGGATTCGACTGGAATATCGGCAAGGTAAAGTGGACCTTAGCCGGCAGTTATTATGACTGGGCGAACCTCGAAAATTCAAAGTACCTCCATGAAGCAAACTATAAGACCGGCGGGGGGAATTCATTCATACTAGACTATATAGACTCAAATGGAGTCGAACACTATCAGTATGCATACGACTACAACCTGTGGGAAGGGATTTCTTATGTCAATTTCAAGTTGGGTGAGATTCCCACAAAGCTAATTTTCGACTATATCATCAACACGGCAGATAATGTGCCCGGCGACCAGGATACCGCCTACTACCTTGGATTTGAACTGGGCAAGGCAAAGAAAAAAGGCGACTGGTCAATCGGGTATAAATACGCCCGTATTGAAAGGGACGCGCTCATCGGCTCGATGAATGACCAGGACTTTTACGGTGCAAACCGAAAAGGGCATAAAGTGAAATTCAAATATATGTTATTGGACCGGCTGAGATTCGATGTCGCCTATTTCTATACCGATCCTGTCACCGACTGGGATACTTCTGATGTTACCTTCAGTAAAAACAAAGAACGGGAACATGAAGATCGGGTCCAGACGGATTTGATTTTTAATTTTTAGTGGATTTCAACGAAAGATGGATTTTTGCTGCCCGGTCATCTGATCATCCGCACCCCACAGCTTGACATGCCGGCGGCTTCAAAAAAGACGATCTGGCCGCCGGCTTCCGTCCATGCCAAACCTGTTGCTACACACCCACCCTTTCTCTTCTATGTATTCCAATTGAATAATTAATTTCAGCATATACTTCCGGACGGTTTGGTGAAAACCGGTAAGGATAAACACCCCCCCTTTATCAAAAAAATGTTTTAAACAAAAAGTCTTTAAATCTCAGAATGTTTTATAGTACTGGGTGTTGACAATTCGATCGATTTTCGATAATTGGTTTTAGACTTGTTGTCTACCGGAAGA
>JAOUGB010000675.1 GCA_029857875.1 Desulfobacteraceae bacterium
CTCCGCCTCCACCAGATCCGACAATAGCAATTAATCCCAAAGCAATAACAACTATAAGACAAAAGTAACGGAAACTATTAATAAACTCATGCCTTATTTTTTTCATATCATCATCCTATTTTTATTTGTGGCTAATAGAATAAAATAAGCTATTACTGTACCTGTCGTAATAGCAAACAGATCTATAAAATCAAAGGTTCCATAGAAAAAATAGCTCTTTGTATTTTCTAATAATAGGATACTTTCAAACCAACTGGGAATTATTTTTAAAAACAATGAATTGAATTTTTGCCCTAACTCAAAAATAAAATCTGTGAGAAACCAGAACGAGCAAATGATGATGTAGCCTCTTTTTTGGCAATTCAACAAGCCCGCAGTAATCAAAATGAAAGAGAATACATGGACAAATGATGGTAAACTGTTGCCAATAAACCCGAATAAATTTGGAAGGATGTTGTGAAGACTTATGTTTACAAAACTTTTATAAACAAAATAGGTCTGATTTGGAGAGCGATCAATGAGATATACCAAAATTCCAAAAAGCAGAACGCCTAAGCCGATCAAAATTTGGCGTATATTGATTAGACTGCCGAATGCTTTTAGATTTTTTTTCATTTAATCTCCCTCTTGAACAGAGGAAAAACAAATGATGAGTTTTTAAATTAAAATGGACGGCGATCTTTTTTATTGAAGGAAATAGTTTCGAAAATTTTAAATAAAGTACCGTAAACGAGGTCAGCAGAAGGATAGATGTTCCAGAATGAGAACTGATTCGAGATGGAGGGCTGATCTCAGGAGGAATATTATATTAAAATCTAATTATTGTCAATAAAGTTAAAATAATATTAAATAGATATGGCAAAACGTGACATTAATTGGTTGGATAAATCGATAGGAATAAGGGATGGGTATTGATTGCAGATTTCTTGCCAATATCGCCTCCATTCATAACAACAACTGAATTAAAGATATCATCATTTTCGGGAACGGACTGCAAAACCCCTAAAGAATTTGGTGGAGTCATCTCGCTTGAAAAAGTCCTCACCGCTGCAACTGCCGCCATGTAATAGGCCGGCTCCAATGTCGATAGAATAGTCGTAGCCCCAAGCTGTTGACGAATCCCTTGTCTCTCCAGACCAGACCCAACATCCGGTGGTTTTCAAAAAAGGTTTAATATGACATTTCTCGCCCTTCTGATAAAGAGTTTCAAGCTCTTTCCTTGTAGGCATTCGCCAACCTCCACCGGCAACGGATATAAGACTCTCAACCCATTTTTTAGCATCGTACCAGCTTGTAGCCTTATCGGGTCCAGCTAACCATTCAAGACCCGAATTTTTGTCGTAATACACTTCGCTTTTTAACGCTTTTAGTTTGGTTGTATCCCCCTCCTGCGCCTGTGCCTGATTAATGGTAAATGCAAGGACGATTGATGTAGTAATTAACAGTAATAATTTAAATGTCCATGACTTCTTTAGAAGGCAATTCATTTTTTGTCCTCCTTCCTAAAATTGATAAACTAATAAGGATTGATATCAGCAGAACAATAGATGTTTCACAATGGAAATCGAATAGGATAGAGAACGATTTTCGGAAGAGAATCTATATTAAACAATTAATATATAGATGATCGTATGTCAAATTTATTCGATATTTCAAATAGATATGCTACGTTGTGGTATAAAAAATTGGGTGGGCTGATTTAAGATACCTTACCAGTATTTAGACTACAAAACAATTTATCAGGCATTGTGATATCTCCTATGTGCAAAGTCAATTAAATTAGTGGTGGTACAAGAACCCGGCCAATCTCCTATTCGTGGCTCCCATTATTACAGGGACCGCAAGCAATTAATTCGAGGTATTCTGTAGGGACTGACATACTGTAAAACGTGGCCATATTAATTTATGCGCGCTGATCAACGCCATACCCCGGTTTTTTATTTTACAAGGCTCTGGATTCCTCAACAAACAGGCGTATAAATGTTTACAGAATTAGATACCAGCTGGAATTTTTGACCACATCATTTTCTTCCGGCTTAGCTTACGCCCATCTACTATAAAAGTACCATCGCCGACTGCGTGAACGGTTCGTTTCACTTTTCGTGAGTTATCAAAGTATGCCGCAACGCCTTCGAGAACGACGATATTGTGCTTTTTGACGATGTT
>JAOUGB010000674.1 GCA_029857875.1 Desulfobacteraceae bacterium
CCGGTAAGGCCCAGGTTCTGGCCAACGTCAAAGATGGACAGAACCTGGGCCTTACCGGTTTCGGGGCATCGGCCCATCTAGTGCTTAAAATGGTCAACTATCAACATTCTGATGTAAAAGTTTTTGTTTTTGCCAGAAGTGAGAAAGAAAGGGATTTCGCCCTGGAGCTCGGAGCGGTCTGGGCCGGGAATACCGAAGATAAAGCACCGGAAATGCTGGATGCTATCATCGATACAACGCCGGCTTGGAAACCGGTTGTCGAGGCGTTGAACAATTTGAGACCCGGCGGAAGACTGGTGATCAATGCCATTCGCAAAGAAGACAGAGACAAAGATCATCTGCTAAAACTAAATTATCATGAACATCTCTGGATGGAAAAAGAGATAAAGAGTGTGGCCAATGTCGCCAGGAACGATGTCAGCGAATTCATCAAGCTGGCGGCCCAAATCCCCATCATTCCTGAAATCGAGGAGTATCCCCTGGAATCTGCAAACAAGGCGCTGCTGGAACTAAAAGAGAGAAAAATACGGGGGGCTAAAGTCTTAAAAATTGCATAGAATTCGTTTCAAACCCTTCTAAATGAGTGCTTGTTTTTCACCGCCCATTCCCCCCACTTTCGCGGGGGTCATTCGAGACACAGAGGTCGCGGAGTATAATAATTTTTCCATTGCCGTTGAGAGGACGGCAATGGAAAATCACTCAGCAGCTTACGCTGCGTAAACGAATTAAATTCTTTTTGCTCTCTAAGGTTCTGCCTGTCCTCTGAAATCCGACTTCCGACCTCTGCCTGCCCCGTTAAATTCTTTGAAAAAGACAAGCGTAGCGAATTTAACCGGGGACCTCTACGCCCTACTCGTGATTCCCTTATGCACAGAAAAATGTGCATTCATGCACAATTTTCTGTGCACCCAATCCTTTCACTTGCATAAAGGTCTTCCTTAATACAGAGTTTCTCTAAAATCATCGTATCTGTTGTTTTTTCTAACTTTAAGTTTTTAAAGGATTTTTAGCATTCTTCAAGGATTTTATTCTATTAGGAGAAAAATATATCGGTTTGGCATATAATTTGAACTCTATTTTATCAAAACGGGATCTTTCTTTTGAAACCTGCCTCTCTGAGCCCTGACCCCTGGTCCCCGATTTTGGATTGATGATTATATTTTGATAAAGTCATTTAAAGAAAAGGAAATACAAAAGGATGGCGCGCATTCTTATCATTGACGATGAAGCCATGATACTAGATCTGCTCGTAAAGATATTAGAGCGTGAAGGGTACGAAACGGTAACTGCATCCGGTGGAAAAGATGGAATAAAGATCCATCGGGAGAATCCGGCAGATCTCATCATCACCGATCTCATTATGGCGGAAAAGGATGGTCTAGAGACCATTATGGAACTTCGTCGGGATTTCCAGGATGTCAAGATCATTGCCATGTCCGGAGGCGGGAAGATTGATTCCAAGACATACCTTCAAATAGCCAAAACCATGGGCGCCATAGAAATCATTACAAAGCCCTTTGATCTAAGAGAGTTATTGAGAACAGTTCAGGAGCTTTTGGAATAAGTATAAAAATCGGGAGGTAAATCTTAACTCCTGCCCTCTGACACCTGCCCTCTGACCCCCGATCCCTGCTTGTCGAAGCGAAGCGTAGATCCCGTTATCGGGGCCCCGTTAAATTTTTCGAAGAAAAGGAGTGAAACGGATTTAACTGGGGACACCTGGCCTCTGAATCTTTTTATTGATTTTATTTGATTTTTTTGTTTAATAAACAAGCCGAACAAAAAATTCGACAATCTCTTTCTGAAACTACAAAAATTGCTCCTCTTCTGCTGCAATTACAACCATTTGATATGAATACATTTATTTCATATCTGTGAGACCTTTTAAAAATGTTCAATTTTGCCTGCCCCGTTAAATTCGCATTTAATATTTAACGGGGTTTAAGTCCAAGGCAGGCGAGAATTTTAAACAGAACACTAACATATAAAAGCCTCCAACTCGTTCAAAATTCAGGCAATAATTTACAGTTTTAAAAAAAAATGCGCAAGACTTTGATACTAATTGGCCGTAAGCCTTAGAGCTAGCGTATTTTAAAATTCTGTAAAATTCTTTCATTATTAATCTGTAATTTACCATATATATTTAATAAAACAGAATTAACTCTA
>JAOUGB010000676.1 GCA_029857875.1 Desulfobacteraceae bacterium
TACAAAAAACACGCTCATGTTTATGAGCGTGGCGACAGCGCCAAGCACCTATTTGTGGTGAGTAAAGGTCTCGTAAGTTTAAGGAGATTTGACCATGGAGATAAGGTGGGCATTGCCTTTGAGACGAGCAAAAGCGGGGAGATATTCGGTGCCGCCTCCTTCATGCATCCGCAACATTATACGCTAACAGCTGTTTGCATTGAAGATTCAGAAGTAATGGCAATAGACGCCGACAAACTGTCTGATTTGTGCGAAAAGGACCCGGTTGTGGGATACAAGCTGATGCTCAAAATCGCTCAGGTCTATTTTGAGCGCATTACGGTTTTCAGGTTCAACTCCTTCTGGACCGAAAAGCAACAAAAGAAGCTATCTATCTAGCCCTTCGTAATCTGGCGACTTCCACAAAATCGGATGACAGTGTTCTGATATATTATGCCGGACATGGTGATCTTGATCGCACATGTAATGACGGTTGGTGGATACCGGCAGACGCCAAAGGTGGGAGCCCTGTAACGTATCTGGACAACGTTCAAGTCCAAAAATCCATGGGTAATATGAACGCACGTCATGTTCTCCTTATCTCTGATTCCTGTTATTCTGGCACCCTGTTTGGTCAATCACGTGCCATACCGCAAGCCATCGGTAACAAATACTATGTTAATTTATATAATGAAAAAAGCCGCTGGGGAATGACTTCCGGAAACAAAACCCCGGTATCGGATGTTGGATCAGACGGTCACAGTGTGTTTGCGTATCAATTGCTTAAGGAATTGAGAAAAAACGAAAAGCCTTATATTTCCATACAGGAGCTTTGTACACGAATTGCGCCGATTGTCAGCAACAATTCTGAACAAACTCCCCTGTGTCGACCGATTCGAAATACCGGGGATCAGGGTGGTGAGTTTGTATTTGTAGCATCAACTGGTGCCATAGAAATTGCTTCATATACTGAATTAAAGGCTGAGAGCGCGCGTCTCGAACAGGAACGCATGGAACTTGAACTTATCAAAATGGAGATTGAGAAGAAAAAAATAGAGGCTGAACGAAAGAAGTTAGCCGCCATTCCGGAGACAACTGTGGACAGCAGTGATGATGGCATGGCTGATAATAAACTCGATAGTGATAAAAGGCATAGCTTAGCTGTTTTTCCTATCAGCGAGTTTGGTATTCTATCGAGCAGTTTGGAAAATCAGAAAAAATATATAGACTTTATCCTTAAATATACGAGTGACATGCCTAATGTTATGCTTACTCATTCCTTTTATCCTTACAATAAGGAGTATACAGCTCATCATATTAAATCTATCAGGGAAATAATCAATAAGAACATCGAAAAAGAAATTTGGTATGGTAATTCAAGATACTCTAAAAACAAACCTGATTTAAAAATTTTAAACGAATTATCAAGAAGAATCAATTCCAGTTTAATATTAACATTTAAAATTGAATCTCAACCCGGGAGAGAAGTAGATAGGTTTACCTATACAGGTTACCTTGTCGATATTGATAACAACATATCATTTAAAGAGATCGATTATTCTGAGCAGTCATCGCCATTCACAGACTTTACAATAGTAGAAATGATGACAAAGAAACTGTTTAAATCTTATCTAAAATCTAATTCTCAAATCGGTACGAAGTATTGAATGTCTATTAATAGGGGAATCGTTCTTTATATGATTCCCCTTTTTTAACTATTGCTTTCTCATTCTATAGTGCATCTAATCTATCCCCAAATTCTTACAATTTGGTTGTAAAATCTTAAATCCAAACCTGCACTATCTGCAATGAAAATGTAAATATCAGAGGTCTAAAATATTTGTGATATCTTTTTTCAAAAAGGGCAAACTCATTTCAAAGGGTTTGCTTTTTTGTTTTTTTGTGGATTTTGCGATATATGTAATGAGCAGAAATTGCTTTCTGATTGTTATACTGGTAAGAAATCTTTAATGGGAAGAGACAAATAGTGCCGTAGCTCGTAGAGCGAAGGAGGGATAGCTTCTGCGCAATTTCGCCTATACTCCGCAAATCGTTGTGGGAAGGTTCATTAGCATAGGGAAAATTGAATGAACAACTTCGCACCCTATCCATACCGAGATCCCCATCGCTGGATGGTTTTTTCCGTTATCTGCCTGGTGTACTTTTTCGTCTATTTCCACCGGGTG
>JAOUGB010000677.1 GCA_029857875.1 Desulfobacteraceae bacterium
AAAGTTTCGTTTGTAAAAGATCTTGACATTAAATTTTTAGTTATCTAATTTGCATGGATCTCAACTTGTGACCATCCAGAAATGGTAGTTTTTGATTCAGACCAAGGCCGCAGCGCTTTTGCAACCGCAGTCGTAGTGACACGTCGAGGATTGCAAAAGAGCGAGAACGATGGTCTGAGGCTAAAAATGCCGTTTCTGGATGGTCACTAACTTGATGGTGCCCTAAAAGGGCATAATAGGGAAACCGGTGAAAATCCGGTACGGACCCGCCGCTGTGATCGGGAACGAAAGCCGCCATATGCCACTGTTCATTTTGAGATCTTGATTTCATTGTTAAATGGATGGGAAGGCGCGGTTAGTAGGATGATTCGAGAGTCAGAAGACCTGCCATTTAAGTTTTGTTTCTGAGGAGATGGTAAATCCTCAAGCGATTAACTCGCATTTCTCATGAAGAAATTATTTTGGTTGTGAGAAATTCGGTTTAGTGCTTGGGGATTTTTTTTTCAAATAACATAAAGGAGCACATCACATGAAACTGGAAGAAATTATAACAGGAATTAAGCCGGTTGAAGAAAAATGGATTCAAAAATCCCGCGAGCGGACGGCTCAACTGGTCATGCCGACCCGTGCGCTGGGAAGACTTCATGAAATTTCAGAACAACTCTGCGGAATCCAAAAGACCCTGAAACCTTCAGTGAAACGGAAGGCCATCTTGATTATGGCCGGCGATCACGGCGTGGCAGAAGAGGGTGTCAGCGCTTATCCACAAGAGGTTACCGGCGCAATGGTTCAAACCTTTTTAAGGGGCGGCGCAGGAATTAACGCTATATCTCGACACGTGGGTGCAGAAGTGTGGGTGGTGGATATGGGGATCATCCCTGAACTCGATACGAATTCACTGGATGGCGGAGATCAGTTAATGGTGCGAAAAATTGCTCCGGGAACAGCAAATCTGGCAAAAGGGCCGGCCATGACACATCAGGATGCTGAAAAATCAATCTTAACCGGTTTCCAACTGGCTGCCGATCTCTTTCATAAAGGCATCGAATTACTGGGCACGGGAGACATGGGAATTGCCAACACCACACCTTCTGCAGCCATCGGAAGTGTGGTCACCGGCATAAGCCCAAAAGAAATGGTCGGTCGGGGAACCGGCGTTGATGACAGAGGGTTTTTAATAAAGCTGGAAACGGTGAAAAAAGGAATTCAGATCAATCAACCGAATGCGCTTGACGGGTTGGATGTATTGGCCAAAGTCGGCGGTTTCGAAATTGGTGGTATCGCCGGATGTGTTCTGGCAGCCGCGTTCCACCGTCGTCCTGTTGTCATTGACGGTTTTATTTCAACAGCCGGCGCTCTAATTGCATACTCGCTTTGCCATCATGTAAGGGATTACATTATTGCAGGACACTGTTCAGAGGAAACAGGCCATCGAAATATGCTAAAATATATCGGTATAGAACCCATTCTCGACTTAGGGATGCGACTGGGTGAAGGCACCGGCGGTGCGTTAGCGATGAGTATCATTGAAGGTGCGATTTGTGTCTTTAATGAAGTGCTTACTTTTGATGAAGCCGGTGTTGCGGATAAAGAATAGAGAGAAATGCTCGGACGATTCGGTTCCTAAAGAAGATTATTTATTTTATGAGTATATTATTCTCTTCCTCAGCGATTAATCGCAAAAGATACTGCCCGTATTCGTTTTTGGCCATGCTGGCTGCAAGATTCGCCAGTTCTTCCTTAGAGATGTAACCGAGGTCGTATGCGATTTCTTCAATGCACGATACTTTAAGTCCCTGTCTTTCCTGAATGGCCTGGATATAACTGGCTGCTTGCTGAAGGGCTTCTTCGGTTCCGGTGTCCAGCCAGGCAAAGCCTCTTCCCAGAAGTTCGACCTTGAGCTGGCCCTTTTTCAAATATTCAAGGTTAACATCTGTAATTTCAAGTTCTCCCCTGGCAGAGGGCTTTAGATTGGCGGCAATATTGATCACGTCATTATCAAAGACATATAACCCTGGAACGGCATAATTTGATTTTGGCTTTTTGGGTTTCTCCTCGATACCGATGACATTGCCATGCTCATCAAATTCTACAACGCCGTAACGTTTGGGATCTTTGACCAGATACCCGAAAATCAGACCGCCCTCTTTGAGTTGA
>JAOUGB010000678.1 GCA_029857875.1 Desulfobacteraceae bacterium
AACTCAAGGCTTAAAATATTACTCAGTAGATTCCTGCAAGCATTGATAAATTTTTTCCAGCTTTGATTCTATCGTCGCATCAATATTACCGTAGGGCGTTTCTAAATAGCACCCCCCTCTTGATACGCCAGGATCGGAAGTAACGACGATCGATTTTAGCCCCTTGTTTTGATTAAAAAGCTCCGGTCTCAATTTTTCTACATAATCGTAATCATCCGGATTGACATTAAAAACAACTTTACTCTTTTCAATCGCCAGTTCCAAAGCCTCAAAAATAGCGTTTTTTATTACAGACTCCTTTGATCTCACTTCGTGATGAACGATTTTTTCAGCAACAGCAAATATCAGATCTATAATTTCCCTTTCATATTGTTTTGATATATCATGTTTGAGGCTGACCATTTCATTGAAAAGATTTTCTATATTTTCTGCGACTTTTATGGCCTTCTTTTCTCCGAATTCAAATCCGTCTTTTTCTCCTTGGGCAAAACTCTTTTCATATGCTTCCTGTTCAATACTGGAAATATTTTCTTGCATTCCCAATAAATCATCTTCGGTTTCTTCTTTCTTGCTGTCGGCATTTTCCCAAGCTTCAAGGAGAACAAAATTTGATCTCTCCCCTTCTCCGGTATTTAAAGATACAAAATTGTTTTCTCTCCCTTGTTTTTGAAGCTTATAGGGTTCGAAGGACTCCATTTCATATTTATGCCATGATTCTTCTTTGCCGGTTGATTTTCTTATATTTTTAGACAAAGACATCATCGCCACCCTTAGACAGAACTATTCGTCCTTCTGATTCAAGCCTCTTTGCTATTTTAATTATCTCTTGCTGGGCTTCCTCTACTTCACTCAACTTAATCGGTCCCATAACTTCCATATCTTCCTTGAGCATTTCTGAAGCTCTTTCTGACAAGTTACTGAAGACCTTATTTTTCATTTCGTCCGAGGTAGTCTTTAATGCCTTGATGAGCAGCTGATTGTCCACATTTTGGAGGATATCTCTAAAATGTCTGTTTTCGATCTGAAGTAGATCTTCAAAAACAAACATCTTTTGTCTTACCATATCCGCCAAATCACCGTCCTCATTTTCTATATGAGACAAAACCGATTCCTCTGTGATCCCATCGACCTGATTTAAGATATTTGCCAGAGTCTCTATCCCGTCGCATTTTCTAGTAGCTCCTCCTATTTTTGAAAGCTCGCTTTTTATTACTTTATCAAGCTCCTTTACAATTTCAACATCAACCTGTCCTATTTGGACGATCCTTAAAGCTACGTCAATTTTGAGTTCTTCAGATAAAGACTTGAGGACTTCGGCCGCCTTTTCATATGGCAGATAAGATAAAATCAGCGCGATAGTTTGGGGATGCTCTCCCTGGATGATATTGATTAAATTCTCGACAGGGATATAGGCAAGATCACTAAAAGGAACACTGCTGCCTTTTTCACCAATGACTTTAAAAACTTCCCTGGCAGTCTCTTTATCCAGAGATTTATTTACAACCTGTTTAAGAAAATCTTCCCCTGATATGACCACATCACTATCGCTTTTAAAGTTAATGAGGAACTCATCCATTACCGTACCTAAGACATCAGAAGGAATATACGTGATTTCCGACATATATTTCCCGATTTTTTTTATGCTTGCTTCATCCAATTCTTTAAATAAAGCTGTGGAATACTCCTCTCCCATTGTCAGAAAAAGGATTGCAGCCTTCTGCGGTCCTGATAATTTATCGGCGCTTAGTTTCATGATCGTTATTTATCCTGTTCACCTATCCATCCTTTAATTAACTGCTGAGCCTTTTCCGGATTCTTTTGCGTTATTTCAATAACTTGATTCTTCCTACCCAGGCCTCTTGATCCCGGAAGCTGAGCATATTCGTCTGAAACTGCAGTCAGTTCCTCATTGATCAAAACAGCTTCTTTGGTTATGGCTTTCATGCTTTTGAGCAAAGGTTTTACGATGAAGATGAAAACCATAGCAACCAGTAAAAGATTAACGATCGTTTTTCTATAGTCTTTCACGATCTGCAGAATTAAATCTAATTTACTGGGCGCAGTTGCAACTTCATTGTCCATTGAAGATGTCTCTTGAAATGAAATTGAACTTACGGTAACCTGATCCTCCCTGTCTTCATTATATCCCATGGCTT
>JAOUGB010000067.1 GCA_029857875.1 Desulfobacteraceae bacterium
CGTTCGGTGTCTCGGATCAAACCGATCATTGCGCTTAAAGCCGGCCGCACAAGGGCGGGGGCGTTGGCGGTTGCTTCTCATACAGGCAGACTCGGCGGAGAAGATGCCGTATATGATGCGGCTTTTGAACGTGCAGGAATTGTTCGGATCAAAACCTTTGAAGAACTTTTCGACTGTGTAGAACTTTTGGCCAAGCGGCCGCGACCTACAAAACCCGGGCTGGCCATCGTCACCAATGCTGGAAGCCCTGGAGTTATGGCAGTGGATTCCCTTTCGGACTACGGTATTGATCCGGCGATCTTAAAACCCGAGACCATTGAAAAATTAGATGAAGTTCTTCCCTCCGGCTGGAGTCGAACAAACCCTGTTGATATTTTGGGTGACGCTTCTCCTGAACGCTATGAAAGAGTCGTAAACATCTGTCTAAAAGATCCCGAAGTGAACGGGCTTTTGATAATCCTTGCCCCTCAGCCCCTGACCCGACCGACGGAGGTTGCTGAATCCCTGGCCGGTCTCATAAAAGTAAAATCTTATCCGATATTCGTTTCCTGGATGGGTGGGAAACAAATGGAGATGGGGCGGGATATATTCAATCGTGCAGGGATTCCGACATTTGATACACCGGAACGGGCGGTAAGGGCATTTGTGGGTCTTTACCAATATTCAAAAAATCTTGAGATGCTCCAGGAGATCCCACCCAAGTTCGACAGAAAGGTTGAATTTGATTTTAAAAGTGCGCAAATTCAAATCCAAAAAGGACTCCTGAATAAGAATTTATGTCTTACCGCAACACAAACAAATGCTTTGCTGAATGCGTATGGAATCCCTGTCCATGAATCAAAATCGATTATCTCTGACCAAAAAATAGAACAACATATCCAACAATATGAACTGGCGATGGGATCGAAAAGGGATCGGGATTTCGGACCCGTGATTTTCTTTGGAATCGGTGGAGTCATGGCTGAAGTTCTAAAAGACCGATCCGTTGCGTTACCTCCGTTAAACCGCCTGTTGGCCAGAGAACTCATGAAAAAAACAAAGATCTATACCCTGATCAAGGGGTTCAAACACTATCCGCCCGTTGACTTGACATGGCTTGAAGAAATTTTAATCCGGCTGTCTCAGCTTGTAACGGATTTCCCGGAAATCGAAGAAATCGATATCAATCCTATGGTCGTTACCCCAAACGATGCCTATGCGACGAACCCACGCATACTATTGAGTCCGGCCAAGACTCCTGCTCCTCATCACCTGGTGATAAGCCCTTATCCCAACCAGTATGAAGCTCGGACGGTACGTGAAGGTGTTGGAGAGCTGCTCATCCGGCCGATTCGGCCCGAGGATGCCTCGCTTTTGGTTGAACTTTTTGGATCTCTTTCACGACAGAGCGTTCATTTTCGGTTTTTTGGTCCGCTAAAAATGCTCTCCCCGAGTATGCTCGCCCGATTCACTCAGATTGACTATGACAGGGAAATTGCACTGGTAGCACTTTTGGGAATCGAACCCAATGAAAAAATGCTTGGAGTTGCCCGTGTGATTACCGATATTTACAATCGAAAGAACGCGGAATTTTCTATTGTTGTCGGGGATCCCTGGCATGGAAAGGGCATCGGTGCGGAACTGCTCAAGAGATGCCTATCCATTTCTAAAGAACGCGGAATTGAAAACGTGCAGGGTCTGGTTTTGCCCGAAAACACACAAATGTTGGCTTTGGGGAAAAAGTTGGGCTTCACCGCCAAAAAAGTTACCGGGGAAAGTGATTACAAATTGAGTATAGATCTTACAAAACTCTAACCTGAGTAGTTACGAAAAACTTAAAGGAGAATTGTCATGTTGGTCAAAAACTGGATGAGCAAACCGGCAATTACCATAGATGCAGACGCTTCCATGAATGATGCGATTAAGTTGTTGAAAAATAACAATATCAAGATGCTGCCGGTTATGGAAAAGGGCAAGCTCGTCGGGATTATAACAGATCGGGATCTCAAAAGAGCATCCGCTTCTGACGCGACCTCCTTAGAAATTCACGAGCTTTTTTATTTAATTTCGAAGATTAAAATTAAAGAGATCATGACAAAGAACCCCATCACGGTTCCTCAAGATTGTACGGTAGAAGAGACTGCTGAAATCCTTTTGAAGCATAACATATCCGGAGTTCCGGTTATTGATCAGTACCGTGATGTCGTCGGCACAATTACTCAGAATGATATTTTCAGAATCCTCATTTCACTAACCGGTGCAGAAAGAAGAGGCATTCAATTCGGCATGGAGGTAGAAGACCGGCGGGGATCGATAAAAGAAGTGACGGATATCATCCGAGAATACGGGGGACGCATGGCAAGCATCCTGACGTCTTACGATATGGCTCCGGAAGGATTTCGCCGGGTGTATATCCGCATGTATGGTATCGATCGATTCAAGATCAATAGACTTAAGGAAGCACTGAAAGAGAAAGCACGACTTCTATATATAGTAGACCGGCGTGAAGTCCATAGAGAAACTTTTTCCTAAACTGAGTGGTTCCGGGTTCCCCGTTCAACGTTCAAGGTTGCAAAATCATCCAGCTACCGTTCATTGGGGTCTGGATATAGACAGCCGCAGTAATCACTCATTAGATGAACTGATAAAGGTTGCTGAATTCGTAATAAATCATTTTGAGTTGGGATGTTGGTGTTGCTTAACCGTGAACCTTGAACCGCTTAACCTGGGTTTTTAGTTTATCAAGAAGAGCTGATGCAAAAAGAATTCAATTTACTGATTGTTGATCGCAATCCGCATATCAGAAATTTTTTAAAACGGGAATTTCAATCCGAAGGCTATAATATTCAACTCGCGAAAAACGGCAGGGAATTAATGGGTCTAATTTACAGTTCCGCACCCATTGATCTCGTTATTATCGATCCGGATATCCCGGATGTCAGTCAGCCGAATCTGTTCAAGAGCCTTGAAGATCGAGTTCCCACGTTGCCGTTTGTAATTCACAGTGATCTTTTTGATTATCTCGAATCAACTTCGCATATCAGTAAAGCAGCGTTTGTTCCAAAACGAGGAAGCAGCAGCGAAACCTTGAAAGATGTGGTCTGGAACCTTTTGAAGGAATCGTACCCGAAGAAGTTCAAGACGTTCGAGGATCGGAAAAAATAATCAGAGGCATCCGGAGATGAAGCAGGCCAAATATCAAAAAAACGACTATTACCGATCCTTAACCCGGAAAATGATCCTGACCATCATCATCGTTTCATTTACCCCCTTGATCCTGGTGGGAAGTATCATCCTCTATCGGTTCCACGTGTCATATCATGAAAAAGTGGAAGATCATCTTCAAGAGTTGGTGCTCAAGCATAAACAGACCATCGATAATTTTTTAAAGGAAAAGTTGGGAGATATCCGATTACAAGCGGAAACCTTTTGTTTCGATGAGTTGAAAGATGCGTCTTTTCTCCAGGACAGACTGGACATGCTGCAACAGTCTTTTGGCCCTGTTTTCGTAGACATGGGTGTCGTAAATTCACAGGGACTCCAGGTAGCATATGCCGGCCCCTTCAGACTCGGAGAAGCATTATATTTTGAGGCGGACTGGTTTAAAAAAGCCATGAAAACGCGGTATTTCATCAGCGATGTTTTTTTGGGTCTTCGGGGACTTCCTCATTTTATTGTAGCAGTGAGGGATAACTGGATGGGTGACCCGTGGATCTTACGGGCGACCATTGATTTTGTGGCGTTTAATGATTTTGTTAAAAACATACGTATCGGTGAAACAGGGTTTGCCTATATCCTTAACAGAGAAGGAAAATTTCAAACCAAACCCTTTTTCGATATCACCCCAAAAAATGAACCCTATCGAGACTTTCTGAAGATCAAGGAAGATGATCCTCGAAAAGTCCATACCGTAGAAAGGAAGGATGATTCCGGGAAAATGATCATTTATGTGGCGTCCTTTTTAAAAGATGGGGATTGGCTTTTAGTGTATCAGCAGAACCATCGTGACGCTTATATGGATCTTTATAGAACGATTGTCGTTGCAATTACGATTATTGTGTTCGGTGCCTTCGGAATTGTCTTTGCCGCATTGTTCCTTTCAAAGCGAATGGTCAACCGCATCGCTATGGCCGATAATGAAAAGGAGATGATGGACAAACAGATTATTGAAACCGGAAAACTGGCATCCGTAGGAAAATTGGCTGCGGGCATCGCCCATGAAATCAACAATCCTGTGGCCATTATGGTGGAAGAGGCCGGCTGGATTGGAGATTTACTGGAAGAAGAAGAATTCCGTGAAAGCGAGAACCTGGAAGAATTTGAAAGGGCATTAAAACAGATTAAAACCCAGGGACAGCGCTGCAAAGAAATTACGCACAAGCTGCTCAGTTTTGCAAGAAAGACGGACTCCAGGGTTCAGGAAACAGAGATCAACGATTTGGTTAAGGAACTTGTCGCACTTTCGGAACAAAGAGCAAAATACAGCAAGATAACGATTCATACAAATTTAGAAAATAATCTGCCAATCACGTATATGGCCCAATCGGAAATGCAGCAGATCCTTTTAAACCTGATCAACAATTCTGTGGATGCCATGGAAAAGAAGGGCGGTGAATTAACCATAACCACGTATTCCGAAGAGGATGTCATCGGCATTAAAGTGTCTGACAACGGGCCCGGGATTCCGGAAGCCAACCTTTCCAGAATATTTGAACCGTTTTTCACCACCAAGCCGGTGGGGAAAGGAACCGGTCTCGGATTGTCCATTTGTTACGGCATTATTCAAAAAATGGGGGGCCAAATAGAGGTGGAAAGCGTTATCGATTTGGGAACCACGTTTCACATCCGTCTTCCGGTACAAGGCCCGCCGGAGCGTTGAACGCTGCAAGATCAAAGCTCAAGGTAAAGAAGGACCTCTATTATAAACGTATAGAGAAGTTACCTTCAGCGGTATTTTTCTCTAACATATTGCAAAAATATCATGCTTGAAGACAAAAACAAACCGATAAAGATCCTTTTCGTGGACGATGAAAGAGGCTTTCTGGACGTTATTTCCAAGAGGATGTCCAAACGGAACATTGATGTCACCAAAGCATACAGCGGCACAGAGGCGTTGCAGGCCCTGAGGAAGGAAGACTTTGATGTAACGGTCCTTGATTTGAAGATGGAAGATATGGACGGTATCGAAATATTAAAAATTTTCAAAAAAATAGCCCCGGATCTTCCGGTCATTATGCTGACAGGGCACGGATCCGAAGAAGCGGCCAGAGACGGGATTCGATTCGGTGCGTTTGATTATCTGACAAAACCCTGTGATTTTGAGGAATTGATCGTCAAGATCAAAGAAGCCTATCAACAACGGATTTGAAAGGAGAAGAAATGTTTATTAAGACGAAAACGTTCCAGTTATGTTTTGCGTTAGCGCTTGGTATTATTGTTCTGATGTTACCCAGACCGGAGGGAACAAAATTTAAAATAACCGGTGATAATGACCGGTTATTATTTCGGAATGTAAACAGTTACTTCACCTTAGCTCCTGCTGAAAAAAAGGATGCAAAAGAATATGTTTTAGAAGTAATACAACCCGAACGTCCGGAATCCACGGCACAATTTCTGAGGGACACGGCGGCTCAACTGAAAATGAAAGGCGTCGAGGTCGATTATATCAATGGTCTTTCGCCAAAAGCCAAACGATTTTTAGCGGTGCTGGCTGTGCTTATTTTTCTTTTTGTAGCGGAACCGATTCCTTTGGAGATTACGGCCATTTGTATCGGCGTTTTTCTCGTAGTTATGGGCATCAGTGACGTCAAAGACGCTTGGGCGCCGTATATGCATCCGGTAGTGGTGTTTATTATGTGCTGTTTAATCTTTGCGATTTCCCTGGATAAAGCCGGGATTACCAAGCGACTTGGATATTTTATTGTCAAAAAAGCGGGAACCAGTGTTACCAGATTTACCTTTATTATTGCCGTCAGTTTAGGAATATCTTCTGCGTTTATGCATGATGCCGCGGCCTGCGCCATCGGGATTGTCACCATGCTCCCCATGATGCGGGCTGCCGGTATTGAGCCCCACTCAAATACGGCCAAGTTCATGATGCTGTCACTTCCTTTTGCCTGTTCTTGCGGCGGGATGGGATCGTTGATCGGTGGCGGCCGCTGTATGGTGTCGGCTGCTTTTCTTAAGGAATTTACCGGACTGGAAATCAGCTTTTTCGATTGGATAAAGTACGCCATGCCGGCGGCGATTATTACCGTACCGGTGGCGGTATCCATCGTTTATCTGATTTTTCGACCGAACCCGAAGTATCAACTGCCTGAATTTGATGAAGAAATCGGTCCATGGAGTTCTCTGGAAAAAAAGACATTGATTATCATCGGGCTGACATTTGCTTTGTGGTTAACCAAAGGCTTGCATGGTGTCCACTACTCGGTTACCGGAATGCTGGGCGTCGGTGCCCTGGTTCTTTTTGGTATCTTGAAATGGGAAGATATTAATGATAATTTAGAATGGGGAACCGCCCTCTTTATTTTCGGCGGCGGTATTTCCCTTGGCCTGGCCATGGGCTACTCCGGTGCGGCCACTTATTTTGCCAACCTGTTCTTTCCCCTGGTACAGGGCGGCGGCTGGTTGTTGTTGTTTGCCGGTGTCGGTGTTTTCGGGGCCCTGGTTACCAATGCCATGGCCAACGTGGCGGCTGCGGCTTTGATCTTGCCCATCGTAATTCCCATGGCCAGGTTAGAGGGGGTAAACCCCACCGTAATTGCACTTTGCCTGGGTATGGCCACCTCTTTTGCCATGCTTTTGGTGATCGGTTGTCCACCCAATGCCATTTCTTACAGCTATCGGTATTTTAAGGCATCGGATCTCACGAAAGCAGGAATTGTCGCCACACCGATTTTGTTAATCATTTTGGGATTAGTTGCATCCATATGGTGGAAAATATTGGGGTTGGTGTAGTCAAATCGTCGATTTCAGATATCTGGAAATCGTTGTGCAAAAAAGGATTGAGATCACAAATAATATTCGTAACACGTAATTGCTAAGCGGAACAAACATGCAAAACATACGACTTCTTCTTGTTGACGACGAAGACGATTTTCGCAATACCCTTGCCAAACGTCTGAGTAAAAAAGGCATTTCTCCCATGCAGGCGGAAAATGGAGAAAAAGCGCTTACCATTTTAGAAAATAAACGAGTCGACGTTGTCGTATTGGATGTAAAAATGCCCGGAATGGACGGCATTGCGGTGCTTGAGCATATCAAGAAAAAATATCCGAAAACAGAAGTCATTTTTTTAACCGGTCATGCAGCCACACAGGACGGTGTTGAGGGAATCAAAACCGGTGCGTTTGATTATTTGAGCAAGCCCATTGAATTTGAACATCTGTTTGGCAAAATCAAACAGGCGTATGAAAAAATCAAACGGGAGGAAGAAAAACTCAAAGAAGCTGAATTCAGGAAATATATGGAAGAGCAGATGATGACCACTGAAAGACTGGCTTCTCTGGGGACACTGGCCGCGGGTGTGGCCCATGAAATTAATAATCCACTGGCAATTATTAACGAGTCGGCGGGCTGGCTGAAGCTGATTCTAAGCAAAGAAGAAATGGCGGGGATACCCCGCAAAAAGGACTTTGAAAAGGCCTTAAACAAAATAGAAAAAGGCGTAGAAAGGGCCAAAAGAATTACCTGCCAGCTTTTGGGGTTTGCTAAAAAGGATGATTCTGTCTTCGCCGAAGTAGATCTTGTGGAACTGGTGGAAGAGGCGATTCATCTGGTAAAAAGAGAAGCAGCAAACAAAGATATCCAAATTGTAAGTGAAATAGATCCCGACACCGGAACCATTTGGAGTGACGCCTATCAGTTTCGGCAGGTGTTGATCAATCTTTTGACAAATGCCATCTACGCAACCGCTAAAGGAGGCAGAATTACGATTATTCTTGAAGCTGTGGGTGATAATGTAAAACTCACGGTAAGGGACAACGGACAAGGCATCCCAAAAGAGAATATGAAGAAGATATTCGAACCGTTTTTCAGCACCAAACCACCGAGTGAGGGGACGGGTCTTGGACTGTTTGTTACACGCGGCATTGTTGAAAAGCTGTGTGGGACCATAGAAGTGGAAAGCCGGTTAGGTGACGGCACCAGTTTTTATGTCAATTTGCCGAGATATTGTAAAATAAAAGAAGATCTCGACCAGGATGAACGCATCCGTTTTTTAGACCGTTTAGTAAATCAAAGCAAATCAACACCATAAGTATATAAAGGAGAAAAGAAACATGATAAAGATACCCACTAAGGTACTCTTGGTCGACGATGAGGAAGATTTTGTGGAAATGCTTTCTCTGAGGTTAAAGGAATTGGGCGAAAAAGTTGCCGTAGCTTACAGTGGACAGGAAGGACTCGATGTACTGGTAAATACGCCGATTGATGTGGTTATTCTGGATATCAAGATGCCCGGTATGGATGGTATCGAAACATTGAGAGAAATAAAGAAAAAATTTCCTCTGGTGGAAGTCATTATGCTTACGGGACACGGGAGTACCGAAACCGCCGTTCAAGGCATGAAATTAGGCGCTTTTGATTATCTAATGAAACCGGCGGATTTTAGTGATCTTTCCGAGAAGCTGGAAGGGGCCAGAAAGAGAAAGGACGAACAGGAAGAGCGGATCCGAAAAGCTGAAGTCAAGCTTTTGGTCAGAAAAAGCGGTGGGCTTTCCTAACCCTTCAGATATCGTTGCCGGGGTACCGGCTTAAAATAGACGAGAAATTATGATTGAACAACCAAACCAGTGCATCGAAGAGGAGGATATGATGACAACACCTAAACACTGCCCGGGTTTTGAAAGTTTCAAAACGCTA
>JAOUGB010000068.1 GCA_029857875.1 Desulfobacteraceae bacterium
AGCAACACCTTACTCAAATTCCGAGTATGTAAATTCATGAATCGATATAAAAGCGCCACTTGCAAAACATGTTTTCAGGATGAGGGTCCGGAGGTGCGAAAAGGCACTCAACCCTTATCCTGTCATCAACAACCTGGGCGAAACTGCTAAATTCTTTGCGGTGCATTTCTTTACAGACATATTCACCCAAACCACGTTTTAATCTGGCTTCCTGAGTCGGGCAGGAGGGAACGGAAATAATGACTTCATTGTCGGATTCCTGAATCTGATATCCCACCAGGATGCACCAGGGGAAAAGTTTTTGGGCCTTGACAAATCCTTTAAGCCCCTTTTCCCGAATCTGAAATCGTTCCACAAGATCTTTAGCGGCAATTGCTGATACACGGTCCCACACCCTTTCGTTGATGTGTTCGGCGGTCTGTTGATCAAATTGTTCTGTTAAATAGATAAACCAGAATGCATCAACAACACGGTAATGCCAGAGAAGAAATTTTAGATATTTTTTCAGCTCCGATGCCTTCATATCCTCGAATATTTTCATGTCCATATTTTCACCCCTTTTTAGTTTTTGCGCTTTAGGAATATCGAAAAAACCGAAATATTGCTTTTACATAGCGGACCATATGATCGAACCTGCTTCATCTTTCAGGTTTAAATGCGGCAGGCCTTCTTCATCGAATTCAATGGCTACACTGCCTTTGTTTCCCACGAGCTTCAGAACCGGTGAATTGTCCAATACATTCAAAGTGGCACGGGGGATGTGATCCGCATCGAAGAACGTCATTAACTGTTTTTCGGGGTCGGTTGAAATTGAAACGCATTCATTTCCTTTTTGGTCTATAAGTCTGAAAGTTTGAACGATGGCTTCCCGTGCGTTCAACCTGGAGGTCGTCATTTCATATTCGAGCTTTTTTAAACGCGCAATTATAATTCCTGCGGCAATAAAAATTGCCAACGGCAATACCATTGTACGAGCTTCAACGCCCAATTTATCATAGTACCCACCCAACAAAACAATCAAAAGAATCAGCGCAAACGCCATCTTCCAATCTTTTTTTATTATCATCTATCATCCTCCACTGCCGTGTTAAAATGACCTGTCTGGATAGTACCCTCGCTTGAGTCAACACCTGTTCTTTGTCCTGTTGTTCATTCTAAATGCCTGTCCATGTAAAAATAATGCAAAGAACCGGCACAATAATTAGAAAAATACTCAAAAGAAATTTAATCTGAAGTAAAAAGTGTAATTTTTTCACTATTTAGACCTCGCATATCGGATTAATCGTTGTTGGTTATTTATGTTTTTATGGGGGTAAGAAACATGGAGAAAGTAAACATCCAAATTGCAAAACAATCTTACTTTATTTAATACACAGAGTCAAATTCATCGGATTTAAGCAAATATAAGGTATTGCCTTGTTTAGCATTGTTTTACAGATAATGTAAAATGATGTACGTTTCATGTCAAAGATGTTACGATTTTATGTACTAATAAGAAAATTCTTGCACCCCAAGAAAATGGATGCCAATTATATGTTATTCAAGTAATGAAATATTTTACTTTAATATATTGTTCCAATGGCCGGTGTGGGATATAAGTTTCAGATCAGTTAGGCGTTAGGGAAGAAAAAATTTATTTTTATGGCAAAATATTTTAGGACAAGATAATTAATTGAAAATCCCTGTTTGTTCGGAAAGGAAACATGTCAGCATTTAAGCTAAAATCGAGCCATTGGATTGTCGATGAAAATGACAATATCATTATCGGCGAAGGGAGAATGAAAATTCTGGAACACGTTGAAAATACGGGGTCTATTAATCAGGCCGCAAAAATGATGAAAATGTCATACAAAGCGGTTTGGAGTAAGATTAAGTACACGGAAAAACATTTGAATGCCAAAGTCGTTCATTCGGACAAAAAAACGGGAAGTCGTTTGACCAGAGAAGGGAAAGCGCTTTTGGAAAAATACCGGCTTTTGAAAAAAGCATGTATGATGGCAGATGATAGAATATTTAACAACATTTTTAAGTAAATGCTTACTGAAGCTAAAAATTTCATAAGGCTAAAATAACACGATCTTATCAAATTAACATTATGAAAATATCAAAGAAAAATACATTCCCCCCTTTTGTTTCCGTCGTCGGAAATTCAGGATCAGGAAAGACGACTTTTATAGAAAAATTGATTCCTGAACTGATCGGTCGAGGCCTAAAGGTTGGCACCATTAAACACGATGTTCATGGTTTTGAAATGGACAAACCCGGAAAAGACAGCTGGCGACATAAACATGCCGGTGCATCTGCCACCGTTATTTCATCTCCCTATCAAATTGGGATGGTGATGGATGTGGCACATGATCACAAGCCGGATGAGTTATTATCCTATTTTAATGGGATGGACATCATATTGACCGAAGGCTATAAAGGGGGAGATCACCCCAAAATGGAGATATTTAGAACTGAGATAATAAACGAACCGTTGTGTAAAAACGATAAATATTTGATCGCTCTCATCACGGATTCAGATGTTGATCTTGATGTGCCCGTATTTTCCTCAGGAGCCGTTAAACAGGTCGCCGATTTTTTGATCAAACATTTCAATCTTTTTCGTTCCATCCATAAACCCTGATATAAAGAAGCCGTTTGATGTTAAAATTTTTACAATTTTGTTTCTTGACTGTTTCAATATTATACATGATATATATAATGATAGAAATCTATCAGAGATCCTTTGTATCTAAGCTAACCTATAAGAAATAATTACAAGCCTAACTTAAAAGCAACATCATGAAAAAACACTTCATATGGATGTCTCTCGTTTTATTGGGTGTTATCATCGCTTTTCCGCTGTTCAGCATGACCTACTATACCATGGTACGTACCTCCACTCCGGATTTTTGTGCCACGTGCCACGAGATCAAACCGGCAGTGGTTGCCTGGCGATCCTCCACCCATGTCAACAATGCCCAGGGATTCGTGGCCGACTGTATGGACTGTCACCTGCCGGCTCCTCACAAGACTTTCGACTTTTTCTTTGCCAAAACCTATCACGGCGCCAAGGACGTGGTTAAGCATTTCTTAATAAAAGAATACGATCGCAAGAAAAACCGGGAGGCGGCCTACGACTCCTTTGACAACGCCCAGTGCCAGAAGTGCCATAGAAATCTGCTCGCCATGCCTGGCAAGCGAGGTGCCATGCTGGCACACCGGTCGGTGATCTATGCTCGTCCTGGCTACGAAAAAAAGTGCGTGGACTGCCATTACGATTTGGTTCACAATGAGAGCATGTACATCATGTATAAGCAGTATCGGCGACTTCCCTATCAGGCCAAAGGCCTGCGAAAACTGTAACCAACCAATACACATAGAATGTTTCATCTCTTTTTAACTGAAAGGAGAAAGACCATGAGGCAAAAATTTTTATTCATCACAGCTGGGTTGCTGACGGTCATTCTGGTGCTGTCCGGTGCTGTGCTGTCGGTTAATGCACAGCAGAACTTCCCCAAGGTGAAGGAGTTCCGGATCGAACGCAGCATGCCGCCCGAGGCGGTGGCATGCATCGAATGCCACAAGGCCACCAACCCCGGGATTTTTGACGACTGGGCCCGAAGCCGTCACGCCAGTGCCGGCATAACCTGCCTGGACTGCCATTTGGCCCAACCCGGCGATACCGATGTGGCCAAAGCACATGAGAAGTACTACAGCCAAAAGGACCTTCCATACGGAGAGCAGAAGTACAAGGTGCCCATCGCCGCAATCGTCACACCAAAAGACTGTTCCCGATGCCATCCCGACGAGGTGACTCAGTACAGCAAGAGTAAGCATGCCAACACCATCGAGATCATATGGAAATTAGATCCCTGGCTGAACAAAGGCATGAACTCTGACAACGAGCGGAAAACCGGTTGCTACAACTGCCATGGAACGGTAATTAAGCTTGACAAAAACGGTGCTATGGATCCTGCCACCTGGCCCAATGTCGGTGTTGGCAGGCTGAATGTTGACGGGAGTAAAGGGTCGTGCACCTCATGCCATACCCGCCACCGCTTTTCTGTGGCTGAAGCAAGAATGCCCGAGGCCTGCGACCAGTGTCACTTGGGACCTGACCATCCTCAAATCGAAATTTATAATGAGTCCAAACATGGAACGATGTATCATGCCTATAAAGACGAATACAATTTTAATGCAGCCCCCGGCACCTGGACACCGGGCACGGATTATCGTGCCCCGACCTGTGCGGCCTGCCATATGTCCGGTTCCGGAAAGGTCATGGGAACCCATGACGTAACCGAACGCCTCTCCTGGGAGACTCAGGCACCGCTGACAATCCGCCCCCAGGATTTCAAGCCCTTTCCATCGGGAACCGACTGGAAAATGGAACGGGAAAAGATGAAGAATGTATGCCGTGCCTGCCATGGTGATTCCTGGATCAACGATTTTTATGACGGATTCGACAAAGCAGTGGAAGACTACAACGAGGTCTACTTCAAACCGGCCAAAGCAAAGTTTGACGAGCTTTATGAAAAAGGATTGCTGGACAAGACCAAATTCTTCGACGAGCGTCTCGAAGTGGAGTTCTATGAACTGTGGCACCACGAGGGCCGCCGTGCCCGCATGGGTGTCATGATGATGGCTCCGGACTATGCCTGGTGGCATGGGTTCTATGAGTGCAAGTTGCGCTTTGCCAAGTATATGGAAGAGGCCAATCACCTGATCGAAACCGGCAAAAAGGCTTATGTCGCCAAAGATTTTCCCAATGCCACGGGAGATACACAGAAGCCACCAAAAATCTTCGGCAACAAATAATTCTCTGTCGTCTTATGGAACTGGCCTCCGCCCTCACGTTTGAGCGGAGGTCAGGGCTGTAAGGGTTCTGAACCGCCCCCACTTTCTGTAGCACCTTTTAAGTTAGAAAATTGTGCTAAATTTCTCTGTGTATTCGTACTCAACTGAAATACATCCACCAACTGACTGAAGCAGTCAGATATTTTACTTTTATCATCGTTGTGGGTGTCAATAAAATGAAAATATAAAATATGAATGCCGCAACCTTTTTCGTTGGGATAAAATGTGAAAAAGAAGTAAGGTGATCCGTATGGAAATGGAACATACGTTGAGAAGCTGCGAGTTTTTTGAGTTGCTGGAAACACGTGAATTGTCTGAAATCTCGAACCTCGGTCAGATGATGACATTTCAAAATGGAGAATATGTTTTTCGCCAAGGGGATTACGGAGAGCATATTTATATTATTGTTGATGGACAGATATATCTTGAAAGAACTGTGGATTTGGGTGCCCATAAAGGTAATGTCGTCATCGAAGTCCTTGGAAAAGGCAGAGTCTTGGGGTGCTGGTCAACACTTTTGGATATGCCCCACATCCTCATGTCTTCGGCGGTTTGTAAACAACCGACGAAGATCGTCGCCATAAAAGGGGCTGAGTTAAGGCGGATGATGATCGGTAATGCAGAACTTGGATTTAATCTAATGGAAAGACTTTGTTTTTTACTTCGAGATAGAATACAGGCCGCATACGGGGCGATGGAGAAGATCTAAAATCCCTGGGTCTTATGTAACAATTATATTCATAAAAGGTGGGCCTTATAGGATATGAATAGACATAATATATTATTTTTGCCTCACAATATAGAGATCCCGGTTGAGCATGGAAAAAATCTAATCCGTGCCGCCATGGAAGCCGGGGTTCATATTAATGCATCCTGCGGTGGAGAAGGTGTATGCGGGAAGTGCCGCGTTATTATCGAAGATGGAAATGTCGGCGGCGGCATAACAGAAAAATTAGATAAAAAAGATATTGAAAATGGGTACCGGCAGGCATGTCTGTCCGATGTTTTAAGTGATCTTGTGGTTCGCATTCCCATCGATTCGGAGGTTGATGCCGGCGTGCTCAACTTGCAAATAACGCCTCGAAAGACGGCCCGAATCTGGGAAATGAATCTCGATGAACTGAAGGATAAAGGTCTTTTCATGCCTCCGGTGGAGAAAAAATATCTCGAACTTCCAAAACCCACCTCTCAAGAGAACCTTCCGGATGTAACAAGACTGATTTCTTTTTTAAAAGCAAAATACGATGAACATCGTCTGGTGGTTGAACTTCCGGTGATCCGGAAAATTTCCGATATATTAAGACAAGACGATTTCAAAGTTACGGCAACGCTCGCTCGACCGGTGCAATCCGGAAGAAAGACGCATATCATACATATTCAGCCCGGGGATACCACCGACCGGAACTATGCCATTGCCGTGGATGTCGGCACAACAACCGTATACGCGCAGTTGGTTGATCTCAGAACAGGCGATGTCCTGGCTCAATTTGGCGATTACAACGGACAGATCAGCTATGGCGAAGATATTATCAGCAGAATTGTTTATGCGGGAAAACCGGGTGGCCTTGATAAGCTTCAAGAGGTGGTCATTGCAACCATCAACAAATTAATCAAAAAAATGGTAAACAAAGCAAGGATCGATCCAGATGAAATTTCCACGATTACGATGGCAGGAAATACAACAATGACGCAACTCATGCTGAGGGTAAATCCCAAGTACATCCGGCTTTCACCCTATGTGCCTGCCTCAACCCTCTATCCGCCCATCAAGGCCATCGATCTGGGTCTTGCCTTGGGAGATCATGTAACGGCCTTGGTGTATCCGGCGATTTCGAGTTATGTGGGAGGTGATATCGTAGCTGGTGTCATGGGATCAGGAATGTATCGTACCGAAGAACTGACACTATTTATGGATATTGGAACCAATGCCGAAATTGTCATCGGAAATAAAGATTGGCTGGCCTGTGCCTCCTGTTCCGCAGGTCCGGCATTTGAGGGCGGTGGGGTTAAATTTGGCATGAGGGCTGCCAAAGGAGCCATTGAAGATTTTTCCATGGATCCTGTATCGTTTGAGCCGATGAATATCACCATCGGTAATGTCAGACCAAAAGGTATTTGCGGTTCCGGGCTCATTATCATTGCAGCCACCATGTTTGAAATGGGTGTTATCGATAACCGGGGTAAATTCAATCGCGACCTCAATACATCTCGTATACGGAAAACCGACGGTATTTATGAGTATGTGCTTGCATGGAAACATGAAACCCAGGTTGACCGGGATATTGCGCTCACAGAACCTGACCTTGATAATCTCATCAGGGCGAAGGGGGCGATATACAGCGGTTGTATGACCCTTCTCGAGGAAGTGGGTCTAAAGATTCAAGACATTGACCGCATTTATCTGGCAGGCGGGTTTGGCAGTTATGTGGATCTTGAAAAGGCGATGGTAATCGGACTTTTGCCGGAAATAGACCCGGATCGAATTCGGTTTGTCGGCAATGGATCTTTAATGGGTGCAAAGATGAGCTGCCTGACCAACCGTATCAGAAAGGACGTTGTTGAGGTTACCAAGCGGATGACCAATTTCGAACTGTCGGAGACCCCGTCTTTTATGGACAATTATGTGGCTGCTCTTTTTCTGCCGCATACCAACATTGGTCAGTTTCCCAAATTAAAGGAACGCCTTGATGAGCGAAGGGCTTTGCAGCAAGGGTTCGGGAGACCTTTGAAAAAGGCCCCCTTTTCCCCAATTCCTGCGTCAGACTCAAATTTTAATCCTCAAAATACCTAATGTATTCCTATGGTTAAAATTTTCGTCTTCCTTGGGCTTGAACAAAAGTGAACGTTTTTCAAGGGTCTCGTTCGGTTAATTAACCGATTTTTAGGTCTTGAACCAGAACGTTATGTTAAAATGGCTTATTGCTGACTACCGATAAACCAGCTTCGGTGTTTCCATAATCACCTTGGTTTCCGGCGGCACCGATGTGGTAATCCAGACATTTCCTCCGATGACGGAACGCGCACCAATAACGGTATCGCCGCCCAGAATCGTTGCTCCCGAATACACAATGACATCGTCTTCAATGGTTGGATGGCGTTTCTTGCCTCTCAGTTGTTCTCCGGCATCTTTTGGAAGTGAAAGGGCGCCGAGGGTAACGCCTTGATAGATTCGAACATTTTTGCCGATAGTGGTGGTTTCTCCGATCACCACTCCGGTTCCATGATCAATGACAAAACTTTCTCCGATATCGGCGCCGGGGTGAATATCGATGCCGGTTAAACTGTGAGCATGTTCCGTCATGATGCGGGGCAGAAGCGGAACCTGAAGCTCAAAAAGCTTATGGGCCACCCGAAATACGGTCATGGCAAAGATCCCGGGATAGCTGAAAATGATTTCATCATGGCTTTTGGCTGCGGGATCCCCTTCATATACCGCCCGAACATCCGTTGCCAGTGTTTTTCTGATGGATGGAATCGATTCCAAAAGAGCAAGGGCCAATTTTTGTCCTTGTTCATCACATTCGGTGCAAGGGAGATCGTATCTGAAACAATCGTGCCGAATGCTGTGGGCGATCTGAATTGAAAGCATGTCAAATAAAACCGAAACCGCTTGCCCCATGTAGTATTTCAGGTTGACCGGATCGATTTTTTCCCGTGTAAAATATCCCGGAAAAAGGATTTCTCTCAATTTATTTATGATATCCACCACGTACCCCTCAGAAGGAATCGGCTCGTAGTCGATATGGGTAAAACTCTCTTTGTCGTAACAGCTGTCGATAATGCTTTCGGCAATATCGGGAAGTTGTTGTTTGAATCTGCTCAAAGATTCCGCATCAATTCGGCAGGAAAAATCAGATTTTTTAATATCCTTTTTCATTGGTATGTCTCCAAAGTTTCGATATCCATTAACCAGTTTAATTTATTACTACGATGTGGTATTAATTGTCAATACAAAACAATTTCAAAAAACCCGTGAAACAGCTGAAACACGGCTT
>JAOUGB010000679.1 GCA_029857875.1 Desulfobacteraceae bacterium
AAAGGGGATTTGTCGTTGTAGAGCAGGTAAAGGTGTATGGCACAACGGCAGCGCTTATACCAGAAGGTTCTTATATCTGGGTGGGTTTTGGGCTGAAAAGAGTCTCAAGCGGTCAATGATATTTACGGGAATACCCATACAGTGAGAACGCTCCGCGACGGCGTATATCTCTTTCCAACCGAATGAAACTTGTGCTTAAGCACCCGTAAGCCCGAACCGCGCCTGAGTTATTTAGAATAATTTATCGCTAACTTAATCCATGGATTATTTGAGCTGTAATTTTATTCGGTTCAGGCTAACGCGTGCTAAAGCCCTTCAAACAGTCATTCGGTTTTCAAGAGAAACACGCCGTCGCTTCGCTGTACTGAAATCAAATGCGTTTGCCCTTCTCACTGCTTGACAAAAATTGTTTCATGCCGATATAATACAAGAAACCTCAAAAAGCATCCACTGTTTTTAGGAGGTGTTTTATTGCGGCCCAACCTTTTTATTACATGTCACCTGTATTGTTTTTGTGTTCTGATTTTCAAGGAGAAGCTTCTGTAAATGGATCGGCGAACATTTCTTAAAATTGCCGGGATGGGGAGTGTCGCCATTACTGCGGGTTGCACTTCTGAAGCAGATAAGACTCTTTTCTCCCTGGTTCATGCTCCAGACGATATGGTTACCGGGAAAGCGGCCTGGTATGCAACGACTTGCAGGGAGTGTCCGGCGGGCTGCGGGATTATAGCCAAAAACAGGGAAGGGCGGGTTATCAAAATCGAAGGGAACCCGCTTCATCCCATCAACAGCGGGAAACTTTGCATGCGGGGTCAATCCGCCCTGCAAAGAATATATCACCCGGACAGAATCAAAACCCCCCTGATAAAAGCCAAAGAGACATGGCTGCCGATTTCGTTTTCAAAGGCCTTGGCGCTGTTAAAAGATAAGGCTGCCGGAGCTGCAAAAAAAGGACCGAATCGGGTACGGATGTTGACGGAAATCGAAGGTGAAAGCCTTTTGAAGCTGTTTGCACAATCCCTTGAAAAATGGCGATCCTCAGGTCCTTTGGTGTTTGAGCCCTTTGCCTATGAATCCCTAAAATCTGCCAATAAAAATGTCTTCGGTCTTAACGGGCTGGTTTCATACCATCTTCAAGACGCCGACATGCTGGTCTCATTCGGTGCGGATTTTTTGGAAACCTGGCTGTCTCCGGTGGAGTATGCGCAAAAGTTTAAGGACATGCATGCTCTGAAAAACGGGGGGAAAAATCTGTTTTTCCATATCAGCCCATATCAATCTCTAACCGCCGCCAATGCGGACCAATGGATGCCATGTGCTTCCGGCGGCGAAACCGTCATTGTTTTAGCGCTCATAAACGAGGTTCTCCAGTTCGGCCGAGGACAACATCTGCCGGATTCGTTCCGTTCGCTCTTGGTTCGAACGGTTTCCCCGTATACCAGAATAGATGTCACCCGATATTCAGGCATATCTGGCGAGCATTTTCAGATGCTCTTGTCCCGGCTAATGAAATCGCCAATGCCATTGATCCTTGGCACCGGCAGCGGTTCGTCGGGAGGAAACGATCTCCAGACCAATGTGGCTGTAAATCTATTAAATCTCATTCTGGATCCAAAATTAAACCTTTTCGATTTTGTAAACCGGCACCGTGTGGAAATTGCCGCGAAACGGTCCGAGGCCATGGACTTTTTCAAGGAATTGAAAGAAGAACCTGTGGAAATGTTGCTCCTCAACAATTCCAATCCTGCTTTTTCCCTGCCGCCCGGAAGCGGTGTCAAAGACGCTCTGAAAGAAAAATCGCTTTTTGTTGTAAGTTTTACGGACGTTATGGATGAGACGGCTCAGTATGCCGACCTTGTTTTTCCGGTGGCCCTGCCCCTTGAAACATGGGGTGAATACGAAGGCAAACCCGGCATCGGCGGTACTCTGCAGCCGGCCATGGGGCGATTAACAAACGCTCCGGATATCGGGGATGTTTTCCTTGAAGCCGCTTTCGATTATGATCCTCTGACCCATAATTTCAAAACCTATCTTTTTAAACACCTGATTCAAAAAGGCAGCATCCGGGATCAAAAAGACAGGCTTCAACTTTTCCGACAGGGCGGAACTTACAACCCAAGACCTTCCGGCAGATGGTATGGAACGG
>JAOUGB010000069.1 GCA_029857875.1 Desulfobacteraceae bacterium
ATAATGTCAACCTTCCGGCATCCGGGTGTGTTACAATCATCCGGGCACCGGAAATTACATTCGACATCGACAATATGGGCCTGGTGTTGAAAGTAGTTATTCAGCATGGTTCGGAGCTGCTTTTTTTGAACATTCAGGACAGAGACCGGTAAATTCAAGGTTATGTCCGATAATTTCAAAAACAGTTGCCCCATAAAGGTCATTCTCGAGTTGGTTCAAAGGTGCTATCGGCGCATCGTCCACCCGGTCACAGCACACGCAGCGAATATGGTAATGCTTGTTCGTATCCCAATCATAGCGTTTCAAAGCGCCGCTGAGTTCCAACTTCTGGATTTTACCCATGTTGGCAAGGACTTCAAGGTTCCGGTAAACCGTACCGAGACTGATTCTTGGCATCCGGCGGCGTACCATTTGATAAATCTCATCAGCACTTGGATGAGCATTTTGCTTTAGCAGCTCTTCAAGAATTACCTTGCGCTGCCGGGTCATTCTTTTGTTTTTAGGTTGCAGCAAGTTATTACCTCTGGTGCGATAGGTTCTTTCCCCAAATCCTTAAATATTTCCTAAGCTGAATAAAAAGTTGTGTCAAGAGTGAATAAAACGTATTTTAATTGTATCATAATATTTTAAACCTTTGGGGGAAAAATGTTGCATGAATCTGAAATGATGTTCTACGGTATGATTATTGCAAATTAAATGAGTGTTGTTTTATGAAAACATGAAACCATTCTACAACTAAACCACCCTATGACTTCCATCCGTATCAGAAAAGGTTACGATATTAATATCGACGGGCCCCCTTCTTTTGATGTTGAAAAATTGGAGAAGCCGACCCGAGTGGCGTTATTGCCGGGAAGAATCCCATTTATAAAGCCTCGTTTAAAGGTTAAGGTTGATGATCAGGTGAACGTGGGCTCTCCGGTTTTCGAGGACAAACGAAATCCCGATTTCATATTTCTATCACCGGGAGGCGGTCGGGTCAGTAAAATCGATTACGGCCCGCGCAGGATAATCAAAGAGATTGTCATCACACTGGATCAAGATGAGGGTTATGAAACATTCCCGATAATAAACGAGGCCCAGGTGGAAGATATCGAAAGGGAAGCCTTGGTTCAAAAGTTAACCACCGGGGGATTATGGCCTCTGTTCAGAGAACTTCCATTCCGAAATATTCCAAATCCACAATCACTCCCTCCGTCGATCATCATTAGTCTGGGTTCTAAAGAACCTTTTCAACCTTTACCGGAAGTTTATTTAAAAGACAAAATAGATCTGTTTGAATTCGGTATAAAAATTCTCAACAAATTGACAGAAACGATTTTTATCAGTGCATCTCCGGGTAATAATTTTGTTCCAGACCGGTTAAACACCCATGTGACCCATACCTGCGAAGGTGTTTATCCGGCAGATGATCCGGGTGTATTGCTCTATTACATCAAAAAACATCCGGATGAAAACCGGTCCTGGTATATCAACGGGCAGGATGTACTACTTTTGGCGATGCTCTTTAAGACCGGAAAATACCCAGTGGATCGGACGGTGGTTTTAGGCGGATCCCTCGCCAGGGAAAGAAAGCATTTTCAGACCAGAATGGGCGTTCCTTTGAATCATATCACAAAGGGACGTGCGGACGATGCCGGAACAGCCAGATATATTGTCGGGGGCATTTTCAAGGGTTATACCGGTTCACAAGATTCATATATGGGGTTTTATGAGACCTCTCTGGTATTGATTCCCGAAGGCGACGAAAAAGAGTTTTTTGGGTTTGCCAGACCCGGGTTTAATAAACCCAGCCGGTCCAGGACATTTTTATCTTTTTTTAACAAATCGTCTATGGCCATGGATTGCAATTGTCATGGTGAAGTACGGGCTTGTATCAATTGCGGATTCTGTGCCGAGGTCTGTCCGGTGGATATTTTACCCCAGTTCACATACAAAAGCATACTTGCAGATGAAATTGAGGAGGCACTAAATCACGGCTTGCTTGATTGTGTGGAATGTTGCCTCTGCACCTATGTCTGTCCATCGAAGATCGAACTGAGAAATATTCTCAAGGAAACAAAAAAAGCATACTTTTTGGAACAGTTGTAATCATGAAGTTTATACAAAAGATTTTCGATTCCAAGCGAAAGCATTTTGTAAAAGGTGGTAGGTTTGAAAAATTCTATCCTCTTTTTGAGGCCTTTGAAACCTTTTTCTTTATTCCGGGCAATGTAACAAAAAACGATGCTCACGTGCGAGACAGCCTTGATCTCAAGCGTCTGATGAGCATGGTTATTGTGTCGCTGATCCCCCCGCTTTTTTTCGGTATTTACAATTCTGGATATCAGTCGAATTTGGCCTCAGGACTTCCGGTTACGTTTATCGCTGTTTTCATCAAGGGACTCCAAATTGTTCTACCGATAATTATTGTATCCTATGGTGTTGGATTTGCATGGGAGGTTTTGTTTGCATCCATTAGAAAACACAACATCAGCGAGGGATTTCTGGTTACCGGCCTGTTATTTCCCCTGACACTTCCACCGACGATTCCGCTCTGGCAGGTTGCCCTGGGCATCTCATTTGGTGTGATCTTTGGCAAAGAGATCTTTGGCGGCACAGGGAGAAACTTTTTAAACCCCGCATTGACCGGAAGGGCGTTTTTATTTTTTGCCTATCCCATGAAAATGACCGGAGATACCGTATGGACGGTGGTTAGCGGTGTCAATTACCAGGGTGTGGATACATTCAGCGGGGCCACGCCGCTTGCGGTTTCCGCAGTTCAAGGGACCTCTGCATTTATAGAATCTTTGCTGTCAAAAGCCGGGTTTACGTTGCCCAAACTCTTTTACGGCTTGTATCCCGGAAGCATTGGCGGGACATCGACGTTCATGTGCTTGTTGGGCGCTCTCTTGCTGGTTTTTACGGGCATCGCCAGCTACAGGATCATGATCGGCGGTATTCTAGGAGTACTGGTAGCCGCATATCCGGGATATATTGTGAGCCTTGTATCCGGAAATTCAACGGTTCCCATGCTGTCGCTGCCACCGTTTTATCATCTGGTGATGGGTGGATTTGCCTTTGGAATCACTTATATGGCCACCGATCCGGTTTCAGCCCCCGGAATGAACGTCTCAAAATGGATATACGGTTTCGCCATAGGTGCGTTGACGGTACTGATACGCATTTTCAATCCGGCATTTCCAGAAGGAATTATGCTGGCCATTCTTTTCATGAACCTGTTTTCGCCGCTGTTGGATCATTTTGAAATTCATTTCCGGCTGAAAAAAAGGGTGCCGAATGTCTAATTATATCAAATCCATTTTGTTTGCAGCAGTGTTGAGCCTGGTTTGCGGCGGTCTGTTGACCCTGGCATCCACCGGTTTGAAGGAATATCAGTTTAAGAATATTGAACTCGACAAGAATAAAAACATATTAAAATCCGTTGGTCTGATGGATGGCGAAGACTCTGTTTCACAAAAGACCGTTGAACAACTTTATTCCAAAAACATCAGACAGATATGGATTAATGTTGACGGTAAAATTGTTCCAGAACAAAGAAAGGGTAAAAATGATCTGCCGGTCTATCTCTTTTCTCAACAGGAAAAAATACAAGCATATATCATCCCCATTCATTCTCGGGGACTGTGGGGAAAAATCTCAGGATATATGGCCATAAAAAATGATGGGGCTACCATTTCTGGATTTACCGTTTACAGCCATCAGGAAACCCCGGGTCTCGGCGGAGAGATTGAGAAAAAATGGTTCCAGAAGAATTTCGAAGGTAAAAAAATCCTGGATGATCAGGGTAATTTTGTTTCCATTGCCATTGCCAAGGGATCGGTAAAAGAGCGGATACCTGAAAGCCGTCAGAAAAATTTCGTCGACGGCATCAGCGGCGCTTCCATGACCGGAAAATTTTTATCTGCCGGGTTAAAACAGACACTGACGGAATATGAACCTTTTTCTGAAAGATACAGAAAAAATGAAATCAAATGAAGATAACAAAAACCAAAGCCTTTAACGTATTTTTTAAGCCCATATGGGAAAGCAATCCGATTTCCGGACAAATCCTTGGGATATGTTCTGCTCTGGCGGTCACCGTTCAGCTAAAGACGGCTGTTGTGATGAGCCTGGCCCTGACCTTTGTTCTGGCTTTTTCGAATCTGTTGATCTCACTGATGCGCAAGTTTATCCCTAGAAATATTCGGATTATCGTTGAACTCACCGTCATTGCAACATTGGTGATTTTCGCGGATCAGGTTCTTAAAGCATTTCTGTATGACATCAGCAAGCAACTTTCCGTTTTCGTGGGGCTTATTATCACGAATTGCATTATCCTGGGAAGGGCCGAAACATATGCCCTGGGGAATCCCCCGTTTCATTCCCTGTTGGACGGTATCGGTAACGGTCTTGGTTACAGTCAAATTCTGATAACGGTGGGGGTACTTAGGGAGTTTTTTGGTGCAGGAAAACTTTTTGGATTTCAGGTGATACCCGATACGTTTTATGCCGCAGGATATGAAAATATGGGACTTATGGTTCTGGCACCGGGCGCGTTTATCGCCATCGGTCTGATCGTGTGGCTTCAAAAGACGGTTTCAAAAGAATAATTTATGGAAAACCTTATCAGCATATTTTTAAATTCCGTTTTTATCGGCAATATCCTTTTGGCGTATTTTCTGGGGATGTGTTCTTTTCTTGCGATTTCCAGAAAAATGGAAACCGCCATAGGACTCGGTTTGGCGGTGACATTTGTGCTTTCCATCACAACACCGGTAAACTGGCTCGTTTATCACTATCTGCTGGCGCCCGGCGCCCTTTTCTGGGCAGGTTTTCCGGGAATTGATCTTAGCTTTTTAAAATTTATGATCTTTATCGCCGTTATTGCAGGCATTGTTCAGGCGCTGGAAATGATTATCGACAGGTATTTACCCCCTTTATACATGGCATTGGGCGTGTTTCTTCCCTTGATTGCTGTGAATTGTGCCATTTTAGGAGCGTCTTTGTTCATGGTGGAGCGGAATTATAATTTTATAGAATCTGTTGTGTACGGTGCAAGTTCAGGTTTTGGATGGATGCTCGCCATTGTTACCATGGCGGGAATTCGAAAAAAACTCAGATACGCCAATGTTCCCAAGGGGCTTGAAAATTTTGGAATCAGTATGATTATCACCGGGCTTATGGCCATGGCTTTTATGTTGTTTTCGGGGATTACGCTTTAACATGGCAATGGGTTATGGGTAAGGCATAATAGGGTTATCTAAGACATTTAACCAGGGACTTTAAAGGAATTATCATTGATTTACCTCGTTAGCCTGACAGTTTTTTCCTCAATCATCTTCATCCTTGTGGGGCTTCTTTTGCTGGTGGAAGCCAAAGTCGTTAAAAAGGACGACTGTGATATTGTTATCAATGATGACGAAGAAAAAAGCTTAAAGGTGCCCGGTGGCATTACACTTTTATCTGCGCTTGCTGCCAATGAGATTTATATTCCATCGGCCTGTGGCGGCGGAGGTTCATGCGGAACATGCAAGTGCGTGGTAGAAGAGGGTGGAAGAGGCATTCTGCCCACTGAGCTTGCCCATCTGACCCGACGGGAAAAAAAGGAAAATGTTCGTCTATCCTGTCAGCTCAAGGTTAAAGAAAATATGAAGATTCGGTTGTCTGAAGAAATCTTCAATGTCAGAAAATACGGCGCTACCGTGGTTTCAAACGACAATGTTGCGACATTTATTAAGGAACTGGTACTGAAACTCGATCCCGGCGAAGCACTTGAATTCAAGGCCGGGGCCTATATACAGATTGATATCCCGGAGTATGAGTTTTCATTTTCAGAATTCAGGGCCAGGGTGGCTGAACGGTTCAGGCCCGACTGGGATGCCTTCAACCTCTGGGGGTTGCAGTCAAAGACAGAAGAGCCGATTTATAGAGCCTATTCCGTGGCAAATCCTCCCACTAAAAAAGACATCTTGGAATTTACGATCCGGATCGCCACCCCGCCACTCGGGGTTGGAGAAGCACCCCCCGGCAAAGGATCATCTTATATTTTCAATTTGAAACCAGGCGACCGGGTGACACTAAGCGGACCTTATGGAGATTTTTTTGCTAAGGAAACCGAAAGGGAAATGTGTTTCGTCGGCGGTGGTGCAGGAATGGCGCCGCTAAGGTCTCATATTTTTCACCAACTCAACACATTGAAAACAAAACGGAAAATTACGTTTTGGTACGGAGCCCGATCAAAGCTGGAGTTGTTTTTTGAAGAAGAATTCAGGGACTTGGAAAAAAAATATGAGAACTTCTCATTTCACGTGGCCTTATCCCAGCCCAAAGAAGAGGATCGATGGGAAGGTATGACCGGATACATCCACCAGTGTCTGCATGACGATTACCTTGTCACACATGAAGACCCGACCGAAATTGAATATTATCTCTGCGGTCCCCCCCCGATGATTGATGCCATTGAAGAGATGCTGGACAGCCTCGGCGTAGACCCGGAGATGATTGCCTACGACAAATTTGGTTAAATCGGTTTTGCCAACCCGCAAATGCACAGAAAATTGTGCATCTATGCACAGATTTCTGTGCAACTTCAGAATTAATAATTAGACAGATTGATAAAATTGTCTAAAAATTATTTGCAATCCAGAACTTTCATCCTAAATATAGCGTTTTTTTAACGAAGCATAAGCATTTGTATTTTTTGGCATAGGTATTGCTTTTATTCAAAAAAAATTATGCAATATTAGGACAAAAATGTTGAAGGATGCTATAAATGTGTGAAAAACCAACCTATGAAGAATTGGAACAAAATATAAAAGCGCTTAAAAAAGAATATAGTATTCGCAAAAATATTGAAGCAGCCTTACGTGAAAGCAAAGAAAAATACAGATTGTTGGTTAAAAACTTACCCAGCATCGTTTATAAGGGATACAAAGATTGGACTGTTGAATTTTTTGACGAAAAAATTGAACGATTGACCGGCTTTGACGTTGATAAAATTAATTCCAAACAAATAACCATGTTAGATTTAATTGTTGATGAAGATATTGAGTCTGCAAAAAATAGTTTTATCCGGGCTCTCAAAACGGACAAATCATATGTTAGAGAATTCAGAATTCGATCTAAAACCGGAGATATTCACTGGATGCAGGAAAGAGGCCAGATCATTTGTGATGACGACGGCCAGATTGAATACGTCAGTGGCGTGTTTTTTGACATCACCGACCGCAAACACGCTGAGGAGGTTTTAAGGCAAAGCGAGACAAGATTAAAAGCCGTTTTTGAAGCCAATCCGGATCCTATGGTTGTTTATGACACCAACGGTCATCCGCAGTATCTAAACCCTGAGTTTATAAATGTTTTTGGGTGGACTCTAGAAGATTTAAAGGGGAAACGAATTCCTTTTGTCCCTGATGACCAAAAAGAGATAACCGCTGCAAAGATAAAAGAACTTTATGAATACCAAAAACCAGTGAGATTTGAAACGGCCAGATTGACAAAGGACGGGCAACTTCTTGACATTTTTATCACCGCGGCGATTATTAAAGATTCGGAGAGCACACCTTCGGGAATGGTGGTGAATTTAACCGATATTACAGAAAAAAAGAGATTGGAAGCCCGGCTCCAAGGAGCTCAAAGGATGGAGGCCATTGGAACATTGGCAGGAGGAATAGCCCATGATTTTAACAACTTGTTGATGGGCATCCAAGGGAATGCATCGCTGTTATTATTTAACAAGGATGCGGTCCACCCGGATTACGAACAATTGAAGAACATCGAAAATTACGTATTACAGGGGTCGGATCTTACCAGTCAGCTTTTGGGTTTTGCCAGAGGAGGAAAATATGAAGTTGAAGTGATGAATCTGAACGAGGTCATAAAGCGAGAAAATCGTATGTTTACCCGAACTAAAAAAGAGATCGTAATTCACGAACAATATGAAAAGGATCTCTGGTCCGTTAAGGTGTCTAAAGGACAAATTGAACAGGTACTGTTAAACCTTTACGTCAACGCCTGGCAAGCCATGCCCGGAGGTGGAGATCTTTATGTTCAGACAAATAATATCCTCCTTGATCAACATTTTATTAAGCCTTTTCAAGTAACTCCCGGAAAATATGTAAAAATATCAATAACTGACTCAGGAACCGGCATGGATGAAGCGACGTTGCAACGGATATTCGAACCATTCTTTACCACAAAAAAGATGGGAAGAGGCATCGGCTTGGGGCTTGCATCGGTTTACGGAATTATCAAGAATCACGGAGGAATCATAGATGTTTACAGTGAAAAAGGAGAAGGCACCTCCTTTTACATCTATTTACCCGCCATAGATACACAAAGCACTCTTCAAAATAAAGAGATCGGACCTACGGATAAAATTACCCATGGAACAGAGACCATTCTTTTTGTGGATGATGAAGATATGATCACTGATGTGGGCCGGCAGTTGTTGGAAAAATTGGGATATACAGTATTAACCGCCGGTAGCGGCCGTGAGGCGATAGAAATTTATCAAAAACATCTTAATGAGATTTCTTTGGTTATTATTGACATGATTATGCCAGGCCTTAACGGTGGTGAAACATATGATGAATTAAAAAAAATCGATTCCGATATAAAAGTACTTCTGGCCAGTGGATACAGTATAGATGGTCAGGCCCAAGATATCCTTGACCGGGGGTGTCACGGCTTTATTCAGAAGCCATTTAATATAAAAAGATTATCGCATAAAATCAGGACCGTTCTGGATATATAGGGACTGTCAAAGATAGGATCAGGTAACCACAAGTTAATCCGGTTGGAAAAACGTACATGCCATTGAGCGATTTAATAAATAAAAA
>JAOUGB010000681.1 GCA_029857875.1 Desulfobacteraceae bacterium
CACCCTGTCACTTTTAGCTGAGCCAAAAGCGGAATAGCCCCGTGCAGGGCAGAAACTTACTGATAAGCCCCAAATTAAAAGGTTACGCCACTTTCCGATAATTTGGCGGTCGAATGATGTCCTTTGGGCAGATACCGTTGTATCTGGGTATTTCTCCTACGAGTTGCATTTTGCCTTTTCCACAGCAGGGGCATAGGTTGATATCGTTGCCGGTCAGCGATAGCATCATTTCTTCAACCGATTTTTCGGCAATCTTTCCGATCGGTGGCAGAGCGTGCAACTGACGGATTTTTACCAAGTTTTTTGTTCTGTTGCGATTTGCCAGGAAGCCATAATGCCGGATTTTGACAAATCCATTGGGCAGCGCATGGAGCAAAAAACGTCTGATAAACTCAACCGCCTCAATAGTTGTGTGTTGGATTTTTTCCGTTTTACGATTCTTGTATGTAAAGGTTACCTGCCCATCTTTAAGGGAGACCAGACGATGATTGGATATGGCCACCCGATGAGTGTAGCGACCGAGATATTCAAGCACGTATTCGGAACGTTTAATTGGCTCTTTAAGGTGAACGACCCACTTGTTCGAATAAAGGCTATCGATTAATTGTTTGAAGCCTTGCGGTGTCTCGAAGGATGAACATCGACCGGGGAAATGTAATTTGCCTTTTCTGTATGCCTTGTTCATATGGTGGATGAACTTTCCGCGAAAGACCAGACTTAAGGCCTCGTGATTAAATAGATAATCGTTTTTACAAGCAATCCATCGTATCCAGTGATCTGAGACGGCCCCGCCCGGGATCAGGCAATGAAGATGGAAATGGGCATTGAGCAACTGATCCCAGGTATGCAAAATGGCAATAAATCCCAGCTTGCCGCCAAGTCCATTTTCAGGATTTCTGCCAAAGACAAGCAAGGTCTCCGATACTGATTTAAACAGAATATCGAGCATAACCGCTTTATTGGATAAAACAAGTGGGTTTAACTCGTGGGGCAGGGTAAATACGTTATGAAAGTAAATAACCGGCAGTAGCTCGGCTTTTCGAGATTCGAGCCACCTTTCCCGTGGTATATTCTGACACTTGGGACAATGACGATTGCGGCATGAATTATACATAATACGTTCGGTGCCACAATGATCGCACCGCTCAATATGACCTCCGAGATATTTTGTCCGGCAGTTGAGCAGGTCATAGACAATCTTGTAGTGCTCAGGGCAAAGGGAATAGGTTTGCTGATAATCGACAATATGCTCACGGAGAATATCGGCGACCTCTAAAGAGGATTTTTTGTCGTTTTTATTTGTCCTGGTCATGGTTATCCCCTCCATTGGTTGTCTCAGGATTAAATAGATCCAATGGGCTTGAGACCTTCGAAAGGGTCTCCCGGCTCACATGCAGATAGATCATGGTGGTGGTAAGCCGTGTGTGGCCCATAAGCACCTGAATCTTACGGATGTCATAGCCGGCTTCCAAGAGGTGGGTGGCGAAGGAGTGCCGAAGGGTATGTACACCTTCACCCCTCTTGACCGCGGCTTTTTTTCTGGCCTTTTCATAGACGGAACGGATCGTTTCGTAAGTAAGAGGTTTCCCTTTGCGGTATGAGGGGAATAGTAAAATCTTGGGATGATAGGTCCTGTAATATTCACGAAGCTCAGGGAGAAGTTTTTTGGAAAGAAGCGTATAGCGTTCCTTGTCACCTTTGCCTGTGACCTTTATTAGCATCCGTTTACTGTCGATATGCTCGGCTTTTAATACAAGCACCTCACTGGCTCGAAGCCCGGCGCTATAGATTGTCATCAGTATAAGCCGGTGCTTCATATTGTCTGTTGCGTTAATAATGCTCCAGATCTCTTCTTGGCTTAAAACCGTTGGAAGTTTTCGGGGGGTTTTTGCAAATGAGCGGCTGGGGGATAATTGTTCTTCGCCAAGAACATGATTGTAGAAGAATCTTAAACCGTTAATGGCGCTCCCTATAGTTGTTAGAGCATTTCCTTTTTCTTTCTTCAGGTACAGCAGATAATCCTCAATCATCTCTGTGGTCATTTTATCCGGCGACTGCGAATAATGCCTAGCCAGTCCGGATACCGCCTGAAGATAAGACCGTTGGGTGTGTTTTGATAAAATACGAAGTTCCACATCCCT
>JAOUGB010000680.1 GCA_029857875.1 Desulfobacteraceae bacterium
CAAAAACAGGTAAAGAAGGAAATGAATCTGCTGAAAGGCCCATAAGTTTAAAAAGGGATTTACCGCTAGAAATTTCCACCCATTGATTTTCCTTCAACTTTATGAAAACTTCCTTTTCCGGGAGTTCTTTAATTACTTCATAAAGTTTTTTTGCCGATAGGGTTGCTCTTCCTTCCTTTATAATTTCGGCAGGATGAAAACCTTTTAAACCAATCTCTAAATCCGTTGCCGTTATGGCAATTCCTTTTCCATGAGTTTCAAGTAAAACGTTTGAAAGAATAGGCATGGTCCCTTTCTTTTCAACGATACTTTGAACGCGGTAAAGACCTTTGACGAATTCTTCTTTCTCAATTTTAAATTCCATTGTATCTCTCCCTATTACTATTATACTTATAATAAATACTTTATAGTAGTATTAGTAATGCTTGTTTATGAAAAAAGTATAAACAAAAAATTTTTAAATTTCAACAAGTTTAATTTATTTTTGACAGTGAAAAAGAGACAAAAAAACTGTGGATAAAAGTATTTACAGCAGACAGATCTAAAGAGCAAACAAACGATCAACATTCCATCCACAGCGAAAGGGATTATTTTTGCAATTCATTTTTAATTGTCTCAATAATATTTTTTATCTCCCGGTCTTCGCTTATTTTCTTTTCAATCTGGCGAACAGCATGAATCACGGTGGAATGATCCTTCCCACCAAACTTGGCCCCAATTTCGGGAAAAGAGGCTTTGGTCATCGTGCGACAAAGATACATGGAAACTTGTCGCGGCAGAGCGTAAATTCTGAACTTTTTAGAAGATTTAAGGTCTGTTAATTTTATATTGTAAAGATTGGCTACGGCTTTTTGAATATTTTCGATGCTGATCATCTTTTGGCGATCACTTAGGAGATCTTTGAGAGTTTCTTTCACCATGGAAAGATTGATTTCATTTCCCGTCAGTGAGGCATAAGCCCGGAGCCGCGTCAGAGCCCCCTCCAACTCCCGGATATTGGAGCCTAATTGCGAAGCCAAAAACAGGCCCAATTCATTGGAAAGAGATATATTATAAACCTCTGCCTTCTTACCGAGAATAGCAACTTTCGTTTCAATATCCGGAGGTTGAATGTCAGCGATAAGGCCCCAACTAATCCTGGATCTCAAACGTTCTTCTAAACCAGGAATTTCTTTCGGCAGTTTATCGCTCGAGAGGATGATCTGCTTGTGAGAATCATAAAGAGAATTAAAAGTATGAAAAAATTCTTCCTGAGTCCTCTCCTTCCCACCCAGAAACTGAATGTCGTCAACGAGAAGAACATCTTTATTGCGGTATTTGTTGCGGAAGTCGGGCATTTTTTCATAACGCAGACAGTTGATCAATTCGTTAGTAAATTTTTCTGAAGAGAGATAGCATACCTTGGCCGGAGGATCATTCTGGACGATTTGGTTTCCTATGGCGTTAAGGAGATGCGTTTTTCCTAAACCGACACCGCCGTAAATAAATAACGGATTGTAGTTTTTGGCCGGAAGCTTAGCCACAGCCAACGCGGCCGCATGGGCAAACTGGTTGCAAGAACCTACAACGAAGGCTTCAAAAGTATAGCCGGGGTTGAGGCCGTCTTCCTTGGTGACTTTGTTCACGGCCTTAAGGGCTGGGTTCTTGTCTGCAGCTTTTGGCTTGACTTCCTTTTCCTCCGGTCCTTCTTTTGGGCGGAAAAGAATAGAGTATGGATTTTTGGTGATTTGGAAAAGAATTTCTTTGATAAGAGATTGATAATTTTCAGAAAGCCAGTCTTTAAAAAACTTATTGGGGACTTCTAATATAATGGTGTTTTGATTTAGGGTTAGAATTTTTAAGGGTTTAAACCAGATGTCAAAAGAATTCCGGCTGATTTTTTCGCTTACCGCCTTAAGAACTTTATTCCAAATTTCTTTCATGGGAATTACCCCCTACCCGACACCCAGTGGAGGAGTGCTTTATCCACAAAGTTATAAACAGCTGTGAACAGAAAATAACCCAATAATTATAGATAATTGGCACGTTTAACGATCTTCTTGGATGGGAGAGAGGTTTTCAAAACAGGTATATTTATCTAAGAAAGCAAGTTCAAATTTGTCGGTTGGTCCATTCCTTTGTTTGCCAACGATGATTTCCGC
>JAOUGB010000682.1 GCA_029857875.1 Desulfobacteraceae bacterium
TCAGTCACTTATTCTTTTAGGTTCTTCTCCAATTTAGTTAAAGAAGAGGGTCCAAGGACTCAAGGGGTCGGGGTGTTTTCATTTGTTAAATCGCTCCATGGATAATTTTTTTTAAAAACCGTGTAAACTCGTGGTTAAAGGATCGTAAAGAAAGAACAGATATCAATATAAAAACAATGGGTTCAACTTAGAATAAACACTTCCTTACTGTTGAAATGTTTCGGCAAGCGTCTGTTCTTTCTAACGATCCCTAAACCACTCAAACAGTACACGCTTTTTAAAAAAAATTATCCATTCCGCTGATATATAAAGGTTTACAATAAAAACTCCCCGACCCCTCAATTAACTACAACTCGGGAGAGGATCCTTCTTTTATAAGCTCTTTAATTGCATCTAAAAGTTGCTCCCTCGCAACAGGTTTTGTAAAAGTTCGCTGTACACCAAATATTTTGGCCAAATGAAGGTAGTTGTTTGTGCCGATACGTCCACCTCCGGATATGGCGATAATCTTCACATCGGGAAAATCTTGTCGAAGTTCAATGATAGTTTCGATACCCTCCTTCTCGGGCATGATAAGGTCTGTAATGATCAGGTCAACAGGATCTTCCCGATAGAGTTTCAATCCCTGTTCTCCGTTGGAAGCCCTCAAAACATCGTACCCTTCACGCGTTAATGATTCATAGAGCATATCCAGCACTAGAACATCATCATCTATAACAAGAATTCGAGCCATCGATTATTGCCCCCGTCTTATCCATTTTGATAAAATCATACCAAACTTTTTGAGAAAGTACAATTTTTTCAAAATGATAAATTAGGATCCGCCATTCTGCCAAAATATTGACACAAATAAATAATAAATTGGCGAACAACTCAAATTGATTCATCAAACATTAAGAATAATCTTGGATAAGCTTTAAAATGAATGGATTAAAACAAAAAATAGCACGAATCGTGCCAAAGTGATCCTTAAGTTATTCTTTAGTAATTGCAAGTTCCTGGCAAACAATTTATTTACCGCGTTCTGGCATGGTATTTGCTTTTTCAAAATATAAAAAAGTTCCTCTTGCAAAAATAGTTGCAGCCCGCTATACACCTGCAAAAGAAACTGGATACATCTTATTGTTGATCTGGAATACCCTGACATATACTTTGAGAGGCACAATTTGACAGGGTAAATGCAAATAACGACATCTAATCTCTCTTGGAAATGAACATCTATGGAAGTATATGTAGCAAGACAGCCTATTTTTAATAAAAATAAAAAATTGTATGGATATGAACTTCTTTTTCGTGATGGGTTGTCGAATGCCTTTCCAGATATTGATGGTGATACAGCCACCTCCAAACTCCTATCCAACAGTTTTTTCAGCATTGGCATGAACCAGCTCACATCTGGTAAAACAGCCTTTATCAACTTTCCTCAAAGTCTATTGTTAAATAAAACTCCCATGATGTTTCCCTCAGAAAAAATGACGGTGGAAATCCTGGAAGATGTGGACCCCAATGAACAGGTTATCAGTGCCTGTACTGATATTGCAGAGGCAGGATATTCACTTGCATTGGATGACTTTGTTTTTAAAAACAAATTTCAGCCCTTAATTGAGCTTGCAGACATTATTAAAATTGATTTCATGCTGACCCCCATTGATGAAATTCAGAAAATGGTGAACCGGTTTAAAGGCAATAACATCAAATTGCTTGCTGAAAAAATAGAGACATACGAAGAATTTGAAAAAGCTTTATCCATGGGGTTTATGTATTTTCAGGGATATTTTTTCAGCAAACCGGAAATCATTTCAGGCAAAGAAATCGCCCCGTCCAAAATCACCCTGTTGCAGATCGTGGGTGAGGCAAATAAGAAAGATTGCAGTTTTGAAAAACTCGAAAAACTCATTAACAGGGATGTGTCGGTTTCCTACAAACTATTGCGCTATATTAATTCCGCCTTCTTTAAACGCGCTTGTGAAATCTCTACCATTAAACACGCCATCGTTTTATTGGGAGAGATTGAGATCAAGCGGTTTATCTCCATGGTTGCCACTGCAGAACTGGCTTCGGATAAACCTGACGAGCTTGTTCGTACGTCGATAATTAGAGCCAGATTTTGCGAACTTTTGGGGTTGCACTCACAAAAC
>JAOUGB010000683.1 GCA_029857875.1 Desulfobacteraceae bacterium
TTTTGGCATGCTCAGGATATAATGCAATGCCCAAACTGATGGTTATTTTTAAGGCCGGTCCTTCCTGTTGATTAAAAAAATCAAACGCACTCACCGCTTTCCTGATCCGCTCTGCAATACCTTCCGCTTGAGCCTGATTGACATAGGGTAAAACCACAGCAAACTCTTCTCCTCCGTAGCGAGCCGCTAAATCGATCTCTCGAATTTGATTTTTTATTAAAGTAGCAAATTTCTCTAAAATCCGATCTCCCGTGAGATGTCCGTAAGTAACGTTAACAGTTTTAAAATCGTCGATCTCAAGCATAACCAGTCCCATCGTCTGATTCTGGCGATTGCATCTTTTAATTTCATAATCCAAAAAATGATTAAGATATTCCCGATTATAAAGACAAGTCAATTTGTCGGTGATGGCAGCATATAGAGCAGATTCATATTTTTTACTCAACATGTCCAAATATGATTTTTTTCGAAGCAGTGCCCTTACCCGCACGATAAATTCATCTTTGTGAATCGGTTTGATTAGAAAATCATCTGCACCAAACTCTATCCCCTTAATTCGACTTTCAAGGTCGTTCAAAGAGGTTACCATCAAGATTTGAATTTTTTTGGTTGCGTCGTTGTTTTTCAACTGCCGACAGACATCAAAACCATTGATACCAGGGAGGATAACATCTAAGATCAGTAAATCAGCTTTTTGTTTCAAGCAAAAAGACAATGCTTCTTCGCCGGTCCTGACATACTTCATCTGATAAGATTGACCATTTAAATAAGCCCTTAATAATCGGAGATCTTTTTCATTGTCTTCCGCCAGAAGAACCACCGGCATTTCCTTTTCCGGCATAGAGGAGGCTATGGACTGGGTCGATCTTACGAATGATACTTCCGATTTATTCCTCGATTTTAACTGCTCATGATACTTTTTGAGTCGAATGAGAGATTTGACTCGAGCTAATAGCTCGGTAGTGTTCACCGGTTTATTTAAAAATTCATCAGCGCCTGCTTGCATCCCTTTGTTTTTATCATCTATCCCGGTCAATGAGGTGATTAGTATGATCGGTATATCTCTCGTATTGGCTGAAGACTTAAGTCGTCTTGTTACTTCATAACCATCTATACCCGGCATCATGATGTCCAGCAATATGAGATCAGGCTGTATTGTTTCCACTTCTTCAAGTGCTGTCGACCCATCGTGAGCACTGAAAACTATATAATCTTCACAGGATAGGCTTGCCTCGAGGAGCTTCACATTTAAAGGATCGTCATCAACAATCAAGATTTTGTGGCGGTGATCACGGATTTGTGTTTGATTATCTGAATGTTCCTTCACATCTTGGTTTAAATATTTATTTATTTTGTTTAGGAAACTCTTTGTTTTAAGAGGTTTTGTTATGTATCCTGTGCAACCCGCGTTCAGTGCTTTTTCCTCATCACCTTGCATTGCATAGGCGGTAAGTGCGACAATAGGTATATGATTAGTGGACTCAGCCTGCCTGATAATCCTGACGGCGCTAAGTCCGTCCATATCAGGTAACTGGATGTCCATCAAAATAAGATCCGGAATTATTTCCTTGGCCAGATTGATGCCTTTTTGGGCGGTTTCCGCCTCGATGATCTGGAATCTCCCAAGCTCAAGAAGGGCTTTCACCAGCTTCATATTTAATGGATTGTCCTCTACAACCAAAACCTTTTGGTTTTCCATCTCTTGGACTCCTAATTCTATACATCAGCATCGATATTCGCCGGTATTACAAACGAAAATCGCGCACCCTTGCCGAGGCCTTCACTTTCAGCCCAAATCCTTCCGCCATGAAGTTCAATCATGTTTTTGACCAATGTTAGCCCTAAGCCGGTTCCCTGATATTTCTTGCCTATAGAATTTTCAACCTGCTCAAAAGGATTGAATATCCGGCTGAGCTCCTCCGGTTTTATGCCAATGCCGGTATCTTTAACGGAAAGCAGGATCCACTCCTTATTGTTGTCGACTGATTCAGAACTTAAAGGGGAGAATCCACTATCTTCTAAACGAGAATGGAGGGCATCAATATTCATCATTTGTGCGGTTATTTGAATCTGTCCACCGTCAGAAGTAAATTTAACTGAATTGGACAGCAGATTGTAGACGATCTGCTTCAT
>JAOUGB010000685.1 GCA_029857875.1 Desulfobacteraceae bacterium
TTTTAAATATTCTTTGGCACCTTTAACATTTTTATAAAAGTTTTTCAGAGTAACATCAACGCCTACATTAATCTCTCTTGCAGTTACAGCATAAGATTCTGACGACAGAAATATTATGATGTGCAAGGCCATGAAAGTTGTGAGGAAAAAAAATATCAATTTCCTTGGCCGGATACCTACCTGTTTAAACCTCATCTTATTATCCCTTTGATTCGCGTTTTTTCCAAAAAAGCTATAATAATTCTGTTTCAATACCTTGGTTCCTGGTCAATCAATGGTAGATCGAAATAGAACTATTCTTACAAGTGCAAGATTCATGCAAAGTTTAAAATGTCATTCCAGAATAAAATATTTCATTTAAATTTAGCCAGTTAGAATAACTTCAAATATTGTAGAACAAAAGTATTTAACAATTTTCGTCAAAAAAAGTGCCATTATTTAACAAATTTTTAACTATTTTAGGGTAATTTAGGAGAAAAACCGAGAAATATTAGGTGATATGGCAGATGAATCTTATAGGCATATAGATTATTAAAATATTGTTTGAAAATTAAAATATCGATTAAACTATAAACCATTTAGCAGGCATCGTGATTTCTTTAAAGATCTTGAGCTTAAAATTACTGCCTTAAAGCAATTATCAACGCAACAATTGTTTGGTGATATGGTATTGAGGTATCTCCAGAAATTCAAGTGCTTGATACATGCTTTCAATTGCAGATAGTGCGCCACGAGCGCACTTTAAATATAAAGTGTGCGTAACTTCACAAGAGATGAGGGTTTGGCTCCTCGGAGTCGGCTTACAGGAGCTGGTTCCAAAACACCTCAAGCTGCATTGGTAAAGAGCCATTGTGGTGAGCGTTGAGGAAAAGGCATACCTGAAGTATGTCAGTTGGGGATCAGAGAGACGAGCGCAAGCGAACCACTGATGAGGTGTCGAAAATTAAGGACGACGTCAAAACTGGTGGCTATCTGTACGCCAGGATAAGCTCAGGGGAAACCTGTTTACTGCCTGAGCGGCGTCCGGCATAAAGGTGGCGTGAATCTGATCCAGGCTCTTGTGTGGAACGTGGGAACTCTTTATGTGATGTTAAGAGAAAACCCTATAAGTGTGGACCACGAAGGGGGAAAGTATCGATGCACATGAAGGGGGCGGATCATCCTGTAATAGTGATGAAGTCTCTGTAATGGAGATGGAGCGAAGGGGATGAGTCAGCTCGAAGAAAGATTCAGCCAACCAGAATACTGGGAGGAGCTAATTTCTTTCTACGTCGGCTTGAAACTGAGAGGTTTCAAGAGAATGGCTGACAGGAGCCGTATGAATCGAGAGGTTCACGTACGGTGCTGTGGGGGACTGGAGGTGAAATTCCTCCGGTCTACCCAACTCCAAGGTGTCGGATTAAAGATTTCAAAGCAAAATCATAGAAATTTTATAGCCTCAATTTTTCAAAGTCAAAAATCTAAAACCGGAATCCCAACCCAGCCAAGATGATGTCAGTGTCACGGTTATAATCAGTTATGGTGCGGGACCAGGACACACGGATCAGGAATCGCTGGCTCAAATGATAGCTCCCCGTAACGGTGGTGAGCCCGGTTATAATGGCATCATTCCCAATATCTGATTCGGGGTTTCGGCGCTTATCGACAGCTAGGTAGACACCAAAACCAACACCAAGTGTAAGGCGATCGTCAAAGAATGATCTTTTAGGCCAAAGTTGTGTTGTGATGCCTCTGCGGTTGATGGCTGTGTTGTCACCTTCATCTATATATTCAACCGTCCATTCGAGGTAACGGGCGATGCCCCGCCGGTACTCAATTCCAATTGCAAACGAGTTATCATGAGGACCGTTGACGATGGAACGGCCGAGAAATGCGGTGATCTCGTTATTCGTCTTGCTCCAGGTTTGTGGCGATCCGGTGGTTCGAGCCCCCGGTAAGGGCTCGGGATCAAGCTGGTAGCCAACGCCGTACAGAAGCGAGGTTGTATCGATGTTTCCGTTTAGCCACACATTGTTAACTCGTGCTTGAAGGAGCCATCGGCTTTCCATATCCCAAGTGGCGGCAAGGCTGAAAACCCCACCCCAATCCTTTTCATTCAAATAACTCCCATCAAGGTTGTGCTGTGT
>JAOUGB010000684.1 GCA_029857875.1 Desulfobacteraceae bacterium
TTCTTCACGCCGATTCATGGCTTCATCGAGAAGATTCTGTGGTATTTCTTCAATTCGTACGTCTTCTCCATTGGGTCCGTCAAAATAGATCGCTTTCATGGTCACAAGATCAACAACGCCCTCAAAATCCACCTCGAGACCGATGGGGATCTGCATGGCAACTGCATTGTGCCCAAGTTTTTCTTTGAGTTGATCAATGACACGAAAAGGATTGGCTCCGCTTCGATCGCACTTGTTGATAAAAGCGATACAGGGTACCTTGTACCTTTTCATTTGCTGGTCAACAGTAACGGATTGGGACTGAACACCACCCACAGAACATAAAACCAGTATGGCGCCGTCGAGCACCCTCAGAGACCGTTCAACTTCTATTGTAAAATCGACATGGCCGGGGGTGTCGATAATATTAATTTTATGATCCAGCCATTCACAATAGGTGGCGGCAGAAGCGATGGTTATGCCGCGTTCTTTTTCAAGTTCCATTGAATCCATGGTGGCGCCCACGCCGTCTTTCCCTTTGACATCATGTATTGCATGGATTCGTTGTGTGAAAAATAGAATTCTTTCAGTGAGTGTGGTTTTACCGGAATCGATGTGGGCACTGATTCCGATGTTTCTGATTTTATGGATAGAATTTTTCATGGTATTTTAAATTATGTGCCTTGGTGATAAAACCCTGATAAGGTTTTATTGAATAAAAAACCCCTCATTCAGGGCATTTTCGCCCCATAGGGGTCTTTGTTTGATATTTTTCCAATGAATACTGGGAGAAAGTAATTGCGAATATGAATTTGTCAAGCAATCTTAGTTAAAAAGGTATGGCCCTACCATTCGCTGGTGAGTTCTCGTTCTATTTTATCCCATTTTGAATTTAAATTTTCAATCACATCTATTGCAATATCCAGATGGGTCTCCATGTGGTTAGAAAAAATATCGTTCTGCATCTTCTTGTCTTTTATGCCTCGTTTTTGCAACGGCATATCTGACACCAGCATCACAGACCCAATGGGAACTTCATAATGATAGGCCACGGAGAATAGGGTCGCCAATTCCATATCGATGGCAAGTATCCGCTGTTGCCTTAAATGGCTAACGAATTTATCATCGAACTCCCACAGACGCCGGTCGGTGGTATATACAATACCGCACTTGGGGGCCAGGTTTAATTTTCGAAGGGCTCCGATACAAAAAAGATTCACCGAAGAGGTGGGTATGGCGGGAAACTCCGGCGGCAGGTAATGACGGCTGGTTCCCTCCCCACGGATGGCTGCGGAGGGGATGATGAAGTTGCCGATCTCAAGGGTATCATCTATTCCACCGCACATCCCAAGCATGACCACAGATTTGAGATTGTCAAGGTAAGCAAGACAGTTTATAACCAGAGCGGCCTGGGGAGAACCAATGCCGAAGTCTATCATCGTACAATTCATGGATTTCACGTTGACAATACGGAAATTGCCTTCGTGATAATCCCCTTGGACCTTTTCATGGAATCGGCTTAAATAGCGTTTAAAATTCGTGATAATTACATGCTCGCAAAAATCTTCAAGCGGACTATTTGTGTATCTTTCCAGAGTCTGCCTGATGTATTCGTGTTCCTTGAGTGCCATTTGTGCTCCTCTGCATACCCTAACCCGGCCAAGCCGGTTGTAGCAAAACTGAAATCCCGATTTATCGGGGAACCAAAAATATTTGCCACCAAGGCACAAAGACACGAAGGATTTTATTATTCGTTTTTAGTGTCTTGGTGTCTTTGTGGCGAGAAGAAAAAAAATGCCACAAAATGAAAAAAAACACAATTAAAATACTAACTGAAAGACCTGTATCGATAAATGGTCAAGCCGGTTAACTGGTTTTCTTGTTTGAGAACATTTTATTTGAGAAAAGCCGGATAAGACCAAACACAATAAGAACCATAAAAAATATGGTAAACATGGGACCCATTTTCAGGGCCAGCCAGCTGATTCCCACAAGGGGTAAAAGGCTCAAGCGGACCAATATCTTTACGCTGTCGTGATTCGCAATAAAGACAGCCATAGGTGGTGAATATTTGTAATACAGGTTTACAAAGCTCTTTCCAAAGCTGCTCTTTATAAGAAAGCGATCCCGCATCTTGCGTAATATCT
>JAOUGB010000686.1 GCA_029857875.1 Desulfobacteraceae bacterium
GGTTCGGCGCCATATGTGTACGGATTTTCTACAACTGATCGGTAACCAAGACCCGGCCTTTAGCTCCCAGGGCGGTGCGACCATCTTGACCTTTAATGCGGCCGCGCAACTCAACAATTTCGCCTTCACGCTTTTTCAATAGGCGTTTGGCATCAGCCTCTTCGTTGTTTCCCTGAAAGGTTTGCCGTTCCTGTAATACTGAATCCAGTAAACGTTTCCTCTTTTATAGATACTTCCCATAAATCCCTCACTTTCTCCCTGATTGAATCCACGGGCAGGGACCAAGGACGTCCTTTTCAGCCGTACGCGCCTATCCTGTGGAGTTGAGTATAGGGATGATTCCTACTTATAGGTTATATCCCCACTAAAATGAAGGATACTCTCTATTTACATATAATAATGTTGGATTATAAATCAATTTACATTTGGGATTTCGATTTGTCTACTCCAATGCTCCTTTAAAAAATAAACCAGCGTGATGAAATTAAAGTCGGTCATCAAGAGAGGTTCCATGAAAGATTACATTCTGTTAACATTCTTCATAGGTTGTATAATATTTGCCTATATTTTTTCTTTTAATACGATTTCTTTTTAATTTCGTAGCCAGATCTTCTTATAGCCATTGGTATCGCATGCCAGGTGCTTTTTAATGCCACATCCAAGACAAACCCCAAAACTCATCCTTGACTGTTAATCTTCCTCGATTTCCTTTTCAGCCGTACGCGCCTATCCCGTGGGATTAATATTATGTAAAATTCTTCATAGAATTTATATAGTTTACCTCATATTTTGAGGTGTTTTGATATGAATCAGTACAGCCAACCAGATCTTTCAATTGATATAACTATCTAAATTTATGACAATTTAAATTGAAGTATATCCAAGATAGTTAAATTAGCATGTTTTTTGCATTATTTTTAGCTGGTAGTTAAGAAATGACTTCTCTTATGCACGTGCATCTTAGTTCTCGGTCAGATATATAATTTATATAATTTGCCATACATCGAGCTAATAACGGTATTTAGGGAAGTATTTTCAATCAGGGGTTTTGCTAGCCGCTTCCCCTGGACTACCAACCCCCACAGTAGCCCCTGGTCAAATGGATGCCCAGGGGCTTTGTTTTATATCCACCCAGAACAAAACCCGAAAGCTTATCCTTTCCAAACAAAAGCGCCTGAAGGCTTTCCCCGGTCCACAGTAATAAACCGCCCACAACGTCACCATTGCAGGTTCCTTCAAGCGCTATGTTTGATTTAGTTCTCATTTTACTGTGGTTTTGGGTTTTAAAAGTTAACCATATCTGTGTATGCTTGTATAATTTCACAATGGTCTTGTCAAAAAAATTGTAAAATTATTTGCTTGTATCTGTTTTTACATTGCAAAATCAGGTAAATTTGATATGAATCTTTTTATGAAACGAAAACAATTCACAACCACTATTGAAGAAGAAGCTCTCAAAGAAATTAAAAAACTTGCCATTGACCTAGACCGGTCTGTTAATGACCTTCTTGAAGAAGCTATAGAGTGGCTTCTTAAAAAGTACGAAAAGAAAGCTAAAAAATAACCTACCAACGGGGAAGTTGCGTCGAATAGGGAGGCCAAGGATGAAACAATCAGAGGCTAAGTCCCAAATATTAAAGTTATGGTTATCACGGCCTGAAGAATCAAGGAACGAGAACGAAGCCGCTAAATTCGCATTAAAAATATTAAAAGAAAGACCTGATTTAACGTCCTTTCGTTGTGTTGGTGATAGATACCAAATTATAAAAGCTTGGCTAATGCAACATATATAGGCAACCAGTTCACAAAGGGCTTACCTGGAAAAAGCCCGAAAGATAACCCGTAACCGAGAGGTTTCCATGGACTGATTACAAGACCACATTTCTCATAGAGGTGGGGTTTTGTTTTTGCATTGAACCGATTAGATATCACAACACCGGCTATAATCCACATACTGGCAATATAACGCAACATTTGATTTTGCGATTGACAGCGTTTAAATTAAAGCTGGGATAATTTCCTGTGATGAGTATATCCTCCAATACAAATGAGACTTTTACCCCATAGACAAACCCTCCTATACTGTTTTATTAAGATACATAATAATTGCCAAATATCTCCATTA
>JAOUGB010000688.1 GCA_029857875.1 Desulfobacteraceae bacterium
ATCTATGCTCTATTGTTTCTATAAGGTCTGATAAGATATATTATGTCAACTTATGAGAATAATTGTTTCCAAACCAAAAGTGAAAGCAAATGACCCCTTTCCAATATTGCTATGAGCATTAAGCCTCATGACATTTTTTTAACATCTCACGCAAATACGGCACAATATAAATATCTTCATGTGACATTTTGCTGATACAGGATAAAAGGACCTCGTTTTTTTCATTGACCGAACTGTGCTTATCCATGATAAAAAGTGTCTTTCCTTTCACTTTGCATAGGCCGCTTTTCACATTTATACCGGTTTTTCGAAAATTATGCTCAAACACCGAAACACCTAGTTTTTCTGCAAGTTCTTTAAGATCTTGATATAACTGGTCAGGGTTCATTCCGATAAACGGCGCTTTTAATCTTGCAATACAATATTTCTGTGTTATATATGTTCCAACATGTCGGAATTACATCCGACATGCTTAAAAAGAGAATAACATTGAGTAAATGTTATTAATATTAGGAGGTTAAAATGCAATCTATTCCGCTTAATAAAACGCTGGCTCAAGTCCGGGTCAACGAGTTTATTCGAAGTGTCTATAATTGGATGGCCATCGGTCTCGGACTAACAGGTGTTGTAGCCTTTTATGTATCAAACAGCGAAACCCTATTGAAGCTGATCTTTGGAAATCAGCTCATTTTTTTTGGATTGATCATCGGTGAACTTGTTCTTGTCTTTACCATCAGCGCTAGAGTTCACAAAATGCAGGCTTCAACTGCAACCTCTTTGTTTGTGCTGTATGCGGCATTAAACGGAGCAACGCTTTCAGCAATATTTCTTATCTATACAAGATCTTCAATAACCTCAACATTTTTTATCTGTGCAGCGACATTTATTGCATCCAGTATTTACGGTATGGTTACTAAACGTGATCTGACAACCATGGGACAGTTCATGTTTATGGGACTCATCGGGATTGTGATTGCATCGGTCGTAAACCTATTTGTACGCAGTTCTGGCATGAGTTTGATCGTCAGCTATATCGGTGTTATCGTTTTTGTTGGTCTCACGGCCTATGACACACAGAAGCTCAGAACCATGGCGCTGTCACAACCGGACGGCCTTGACAGCGGAACCGTCAGAAAGGGTGCAATATTAGGTGCTCTTACGTTGTATCTTGATTTTATAAACTTGTTTCTTATGCTGCTCAGAATATTAGGCAATCGAGATTAATTCACCATTATTTAAAATACATGAAGGGTTGGCTACATTTTAGTAGGGCAACCCTTTTATTTTCCAAGAGTATTTTTTACCACATCAGCCAATTCTTGACAGTAAATTGTGGTTTTGTCTATGCTAGGCCCTTCAACCATGACTCTGCATAACGGTTCGGTGCCTGAATAACGCACCAGCACCCTGCCCTCATTAGCCAGACGACTTTCCACCGATGTAATCGCATATTTAATCTCAGGTATGGTTTCTACATCAGGTTTGTGACTCACTTCGACATTCATGAGAACCTGTGGAAATACGGTCATAATTTTGCGAAGCTCTGACAATGGCTTTGATTCTGCTTGCATAATTTCAATCAATCTTAAAGCTGTAAGAATACCATCGCCAGTAGTATGATAGTCTAAAAAAATCATATGACCAGAGTCTTCACCTCCTAACACAGCCCCTGAAGAAATCATTTTTTCCACAACACGACGATCCCCTACTTTGGACTCAATATGTATTATGCCCATTTCTTTTAAGCTAAGGCGAAGACCCAAATTGCTCATGACCGTACTGACCACACAATTCCCTTTAAGGGTCCCAGTTTGTTTCATGTATCTTGCACAAATCGCAATTATCTGGTCGCCGGTTGCAATACCTCCTGTTTCATCCACAGCAACCAGCCTGTCTCCATCTCCGTCAAAGGCAAGGCCGATATCAGCTCCTTTATTTATAACATTTTTTCTAAGCACTTCCGGGTTCTGGGATCCACATTTGTCATTGATGTTCTTTCCATCAGGACGAACAAACAGTGCATCAACATCCGCACCAAGCATGGTTAAAAGCTCCGGGGCCACGTCAAAAGTCGCTCCGTTTGAACAGTCCATTACTATTTTCAGTCCTTTAAAAGTGTTCTTT
>JAOUGB010000687.1 GCA_029857875.1 Desulfobacteraceae bacterium
CACTCAGCCTCCCCCCAAAATCAATCCTTTTGTAATAAAAAATTACAATTTAAAAAGATTTTCTATTAACAAAATAAAATCTTATGGTTATGACATGATTTAGATCATACATATGGAGTCCTTGTCGGAAGCCTTAACACTTTAATACTTTCCCCAATAAAATGGTTTTTACAAAAAAAGTTTGTGAAAATAGGCAGTTATAATAATTTCAGCCATAAGGTATAGGAATTGCTTCTATTTTTAGGGGTAAGGGGAAAAAGATAGAATTAAAACTCAATTTTTTTAAGTATTTGGTTTATATAAAAAAACCATGGTGACTCGGCTTGAAATCTTGAGTGAATTACAAAGAATTGGCATCAAAGAACCCTCTTTGCTCAAAAAACATCTTGAAGATTTTGAGCATTATATGAGACTAAATCATGGGTTAAAAATTGCCACCACAAGAACGGAATCGGAGGAAGGAATATTTAAGAAAAAATCTCCTCTATTTAAATAAAACCCATATTCAATTTTCAAAGATCAAGGCAGGGTCAAAAAAATTTAAGGTTTTTAAATCTCTGACGGTAAATTATTTAGGGTTTGCGATTATTGCAACCCTCTCCTCCTTTCTCTCCCCGACGTAGCCTACCACGGGAAGTGTAGGAAAAAGCCCTGGGATTATCCCTGGGGCTTTTCATTTTTTGCCTGTTGACATCCCCTCCCATTCTGTTATTATCCCTCCAGAAATACGCTCTCCAATCACCTTGCCTGGGAGGAAGGTTATGGCTTGGAGTTTTTGAAACCCCACTTTTCTTTTAGGAGAGGAGTGGGGTTTTTTACGAGGTATTATAAGTGGCAATAGTGCCCCGTAGTAAAGGGTATTGAAACCTGTTTGCCGGTGGAGTAGCATGCAGGCAGGGTGTATAATCTATACTCGATTGAAGGGGAGTCTTTATTTGAGAAAAGGGGAAGGGTCTTTGTAACGCCTTCTTCCTCTAATGCTCATTTCCAAAAAGTTTAAAAAATGTGGTTATTCAAACCGTAACTAATGATCATAATTCTGCCCCATGACCGGTAGATAAATTTTATTCATTGGTTAGGGGAATGATGACCTATACTATCTAAGATGATGACGAAAATTCGTTATAGAATATTATTCAGATTCCTTTTAATCTTGCTCCGTATCTATGGATGGTTCATACGCAGGTGCTCCAGTTTGCATTTTAAGCTCCTTATGATGAGATTGCAGCAACGTCTTCTCAGAAAGCATGATGGCAAGGGCGTTTCTACTCTTAATAAAGCAGCGCATATCGTTTTTCTTCACCTAATTCACGGAACTATTCCTGACAAATACGCCGCTATCAGAAAGGAGGAAGCGGAACTAATTGACCAAGAGATCCAAGCGGTTTCCCAGGACACAGACATACGAAGAATAATTATTGACTACTATAGAACTATAGCATTTTGCTATTCATATGGATGGAAAACAGATTTTCTGCAGCAAAAATCTAATGAAAACCTGGCAAAGGCCCAACAATATGACTCATCAGTCCTCCCATTGACAAAAGAAGACCTCACAGCTCTATACAAATCTATACAAACGGGTAAACCAGGCGTACAAGAAAACAAGAAAGGAATACAAGAAAGAACTTAGAGAATTCCTGTGGGATGAATGGGACAGGTTAATTCCAAAAATAGAGGTTCTCCCCTCGCATATATTGTTTATTGCAAGCATATTAGATAGTTAGTTTATTACCACATTTCCCAAAACAAATAAAGCCCCATTGAAGGGGCTTAGGATGAGGGGTAAAAGAAAAGCCCAGGCTAATCAACCTGGACTTTTGTATTTTTGATTGGGGGAATCGCAGGAGAAGTAAAGTTGGAAATATGGTTTAATAATTGCCACTCAAAAGCTTGACCAAAATATAAATAGCCAATATGATTGTCGCTAAAACCCCGCCCAAGAAGAAGCCAAAGCGAATCCGGTCGCTTTTGGTCGTTTGTGGTGGTTCTATTTTCATTCCCTGGAGGTTTTTCCATTGGTCCTCTTTTTTGTCGCCGTACATAGATTTGTCCTCTCCCTAACCTAAACAGAGTTTTTGGCTGTGGGAAATTTACTATACTCCCTTTTTGGCTCCAAAACAA
>JAOUGB010000689.1 GCA_029857875.1 Desulfobacteraceae bacterium
GCTTTGAACGGGAAGCCGGAGTCAACTTGGAGGGGGAACTGACTTCCCCCTTCCAACGCTCGCTTCCGCTCGCTGCCTCCCCTTCTCGGGCGGGGCATTAACCCACGCCCTGCGACCAAGGGGGCATACCCCCTTTGATCCCCCGACGATCGGTTCCCCGCGGCAAGCCGCGGGGCATATCATCCGATCGTCAAGCAGATCCTAGCTTTTAAGCACAGATTTCGTGGATATAAGGCTGCTCAAGACTTTCGTCAATCAGCCCCACAAAACATTCCAAAATTCAGCGCTAAGTCTGAGGGCCGCTCGGCTGGGGCTGGGGATTAACGAATAGCGGCACGATCAAAGTCCACAGGATCAAAATGACAGAAGAAAGCCAGGCGTAATAAATCCCCCACTCCTTGAAGGGACCCCCTAACGAATAGACCCAGACAGCAAACGAGATTGTGGTGATGATGATCTGTAAGATGCGGTCCACCTTCTGGAATAATTTCAGATAAAAAGGCACAAGAACAAGCAAAATGACGGATACAATGAGCAAACCCCACTTGGCATAGTCCTGGGGAATGATCCCGGCAAGCACCATATAAGCCGCAACAATCTCGCTGGGAATCAATTTAAGCAGCTTGTCCCTGTAATTCTGGTCTACCTTGATCTCTCGAGCCATTGTTCCTTCCTTTCATTGGCGGTTTTAAAATCCACAACCGCATAAGTTTTGTCGTCAAACTGAATTACAATATCAAAACGGCCTGTTATGTAGCAAGTGCTTTCCATTCCCTCGAACGAGAAGAGTCAAGAAGTTCTTTTTTCTCTGCTTTGAGTTCCTCATTTTTTTGACATTCCAGTCGAAAAACTTCATGTCACATATATAGCATCACGTGTGCCTTTTGTTAACAGATTTTATTCATCCCTGACCTGCTCCTGGTTAATGTTCCACCTTAAAGTGAAATTTGAAGCATTTGGACCTGCCCCTGGTTTGGTCTATTTTTTGTGCCAAAAATAGGGAATGGCCGTCAGGTGAGTCGCCTGGACAAATATTGTGGGCGATACCTATTTCTGTTACTATGAGTATCCAACAGCATAATGTTATTTAAGCTAAGGATGAACAATCATGCAATGTAAACAAAAATCAAACGACCTTCTCCGTCTCCTGAAGACCACTGTTTCTCTGGCAATAGCTGTATTGCTGTTTTTTTGGGTATCGGGGACAACAGCGTTTTCGGTCGGACCTTCTTTATCTGGCCAGGAACTGGAGCCCATCGAGACCATGATCCAGGTTGGTAAATATCGTATGAATTTCAAGGTCATAAAAGGCGGCAACCTGACGATTCTTCTCGAAAGCGGCGGAGGCAATGACTCGAATGAATGGAATAGAATGGCACCCGATCTTGCGCAAAAAACCGGAGCCACCGTGGTCTCCCACGACCGAGCCGGTTTAGGAAAGAGCGACCTGCCCGAAACTCCATATGATATGCGCGAAGAAATCGACTGGCTCTGGCAGGGACTCAAACAACTTGAGCTGGATAAGAATCTCATACTTGTGGGCCATTCCTACGGCGGTTGGCTGATTCGCTTGATGGCCAATGATCACCCCGATGCCATCCGGGGCATGGTGTTTGTAGATCCGTTCACTACTGAATTCGTCGATGCGCTCGGCGTGGAGTATCTCGATAACCACCCCATGATGGGAAAGCTTCCATTTCCCACGACACATCCAGAAACACTCACAAAAGTTCAACGGGCTCTAGTCCGTATTGTTAAAGAGGGCTTAGGCCCCAAGGTCGAGGTCATGCGGAATACATCTGTCCCTAAAGGCATACCCGTTCGGATCATCACCTGTGGCAAAGGATTTCTTCCAAAACCCGAAGAGCGAGAGGCTTGGCGGCAATCTCACGAACAGATGGCGGCATCGATCGAGGGGGCAGTCCTGCGCGTAGCCGAACAAAGCAGCCACATGATTCCTTGGTCACAGCCTGACATCATCATCGAAGCCGTGACGGAAATCATTAACTTGATAAAAAAAAGATAGGAAATTCCTTCGGAACCACCGCTCCTGCTTTTCATGAGGAAACCAAACTCCTTAAAAGCGCCTGATTTTATTTCCATCCCGGTCAACGACGTCTGG
>JAOUGB010000690.1 GCA_029857875.1 Desulfobacteraceae bacterium
ACTTTTTTGTGAGCTCTGTGCCTAAAGTATCAATTTCACTTTATATCGTCAACTTCTCAATAATCTGCCGAGCGCTTTGCGATTTCTAAATCAGCAAAATCAAATCCAGGCGGGAAAAGTTATTGAGGTATTGGGAAAAAGACATTCCATCTACCGGCTCTTAAGAAAAAATCGCAAATGTTATTAACCTTAAACCTTAAACCCTGAACCTTTAACCCTGACCTGTGAAGGCTGATAATCACTGATCAAGATAATAAACTTAAAATGTTAAGTACGTCCCCCAAATTTCTTCAAATTTCTTCGTTATACCAATCCTTTATACTTTAGCTTTGTAATGATTTCTTCCAATGTTTCTTCCACATCAGTAAATGAACTGTGAGGAGGCTGCCAATGATATAGTCTTGAACCAGACTGCTCACCTTTTACGATTGTGGTTACCAAATCAAGATTGACCACAAGCTCTTCTTTCTTAAATCCTGTCAGTTTGATAAACATTAATCCTCCTCTCCTACGAAAAAATCGCCAATCCCGCTTCCCCTGGTTTTCTCAAACTTTTTCAAAGCCAACAAATTTGCCCTGGTGCTGGCCTGAATCCTAAGTGCTGGGTGTCGCGTCTTGAATAGTGAATAGTAGCACTTTATTCACTATTCAAGACGCGACACGATTTACACGATTTACACAAGTTCCCGTCCAACTATTATTAAATCTTCGGATTTACGGATAAGTAGGCATTTATGAATTCATCAACCCTGTTTTTTATTTGAGCTCTAATTTCCTCTATATAACCATAACCCATACCAGACGTCGACCAAGTAATAGCATCAACTATGATATCATTACGCACCAAGCTCACCTCTTCTAAAATCCCAAAGAATATACTGTAAATAAATGCGCCCTTTTTCGTACCAATAGTATTAAGGTAGACATGAAGAAAAGGCGCCCCTTTTTCATTATAATGTTCTTTTTGGGTTAGCACCTTAATCCCCGCTGCTCGAAGTTTTAATTCAATGTCTGTCCGGATCTGGTCTTTAGACAATCCCGCTTGCAATAAGTCTCGCTGAACATCTTGTACATTCACATATACTCCCTTAAGGTTTTTAAGCGACTCTCGATCTGGTTTGAGGTCACTTGCAAATGTAGATGAACTCATCTCTGCCAGACTAAAAACCACAACCAACACCATAATAAATATAATATGCTTGTATTTCTTCATCGTTGCCCTCATCTTTTTTTTAACAGTCTTCACGCATTCTATATTGGTTTCTTATGCTTTTATAAGAGGCTGTCTAATTTTCTGTCTATTAATTGTCCTTTTTCAGACAGAAATTACATTTATAAAAGGAGGTTGATATCTTCAGGTTTTAGATTGTGCTTTCGTGCCTGAGGCTTCAATAGCCGAAATTTGAAGATTTATAAACGAAATCATAAAAAGTACAGATCACTTGCCAAGACCTCAGTATCAATTTTTTTGATTCAAGTAAATGCTACGTTTGCCCCTGACAGCCTCTCTTTTAATCAAGAATCAAGGTTTGACCCCCCAACTATTGACATGAGTCAAGAGCAGACTTGACCCCAAGACGACCCCAAGATTTTTTACAAGTCATCTACAGAGCAACCTTCAATCTTTCCATTAATTATTTGCCTGCCAAAATTAAAACAGTGCTGAATAGCCTCTGTCCTAGTTGGAAATGTATTTGCTGCACTGAAGTTTTTATCGTTCACACCTGAGCCTGTATGACGTTTGATGTGTATATTGATAGTCCAACTTTTATCTTTGGCTAACTGATAAGGAGTAGCATGTATAATATAACCTTTGTATTCAATCCTACTCATAAAAGATCCTAAATAATCTGTTGTTTAAAATTATTGCTATAGGGCAACCTGATAATCAAAGGTATTAAAACAAACCAGCCACATCATTCAACAATCTCAAGTACAAATCTTTTTCCAGCCTTTCCAGATGCTGCATTTAATAAAGTCCGTATGGCATGGGCTGTTCTGCCTTGTTTGCCGATGACCTTACCCATATCACTCTTGGCAACTTTGAGTTCCAATACAACTGTTTGGGTACTTACAATCTCATTAACCTTTACCTGTTCCGGATTGTCGACAAGTGATTGT
>JAOUGB010000691.1 GCA_029857875.1 Desulfobacteraceae bacterium
GCTTTGATGGAAGAGATACAAAATAAGTATATGTTTATTCCTAAATGACGGCAAATAAAATGCTGATTTATTGAGGATGTTTATCTTTTTCCCATTTTATTTGCGCTCATATGAAAGGAGGTATTATTATGGCTTATACCTGTAAAAATTGTGGTGCGGTAGCGGATGCACCCGGGCATCTGTGTAACCCCTGTGGCGAGGCGGAAAATTGCAGTTTTTGCGGATCTCACAAGGTAGAACACTCACATATGTGCAAGGATAAATTGTCCGCTATGAAATATGTATGTGGTGGGTGTGGCCGTGTGGCCATGGAAGACAAACATCTCTGCAAACCTACACCTATCGGCTAATCGATCATTAAAGATAAAAAATGCGGCAGAATCTTAAGTTAAGCATTCTGCCGCCAAGAATTTCTTGTTATAAACCACCCTTAAAAATCCAACCAGTGATGAAATTTTCGCCTGTTACGGAATTGAGTTAACAGGCTATGAATGGTGTCAAATTTGGACGGTCCTCTGGGGCTATGACGATACTGCGGGATTAACGGAAAGGAATCCTCCTTGACGTGCGGTTGCCGGCCTAGGAATAAGCTGTTTCATATCCTGATCCGCCTCAAATCATTCAATTTTCGAGATTATGGCGATGAAATCGTTCCCCTGATGTGTATCCCTCTCAACCGTTGAATAAACTTTTTGGAAAGCTCCGATGAAATCCTGTGTTCAAAAATATCCGCTTCCGGGGTTATTCCTCTTATTTTTCCATCTTTTAAAAACATCTGAAGAAGTTTTATTCCGGTTTCCACCCGGTCTTCCAGATTCCAAATCAGGCCATTATTCATTGAAGCGTCGGAAATGTTAACACCCTTGTCTTTTAGAAGTTTTATAAAATTAAGGATTCTTCCCAACCTGAGAAGGGTAACCGATTCTATCCTGGTGGTGGTGTGTGATAAAGGCAAAGCGCTGGAGCGCATGAGAGAAAATGTATCGGGAAGTATATTAAGTTGCGAACACAATTCAAAGTCCTTACTTCCGGGAGCCGGGTAGAAAACGGATACGCCGGAAAGCACTCTTTTTTGGGCGAGAAAAATCAGGTCTGATAGGGAATCCTCTGCGTTTTGGAATGGAGCCCCGACAATCACATACCCCACGGCGTTAAGAGCGTATTTTTCTGCAAGATCAAGTACCTTGTCAAAAGCTTCCCGAACATCGGGTCTGTTGAACCGCCTGAGCTGTGCCTCGGATATCGAACCCAATGATAAGTTCAGGGTCTTGAAACCGGCTGCTTGCATGGCACATACCAACGCTTCATCCAGGGAGGTTGGAAGAAGTCCGTTCATGGCCCTGAGTTCCAGTCCGAACCCGTGGAAACGGTATTTTATTTCATCCAAAAGGTGAAGGAACCATTTTTTGTCCAGAGAAAGATTTTCATCTTCAAATTCGATAAACCCGGCGTTAAACCGGGTTACGGCCATTTCGATTTCTTTAACTACGGATGTTACGCTTCTTCGCCGGTAGGGCACATGGGACGATGCACCCACGGCACAGTATGTGCATTTCATGGGGCATCCCCGGCTGGCAGTGATCACGGAACTTCCTTTGGTGCCCCGTTTGTAAAAATGTTGGTTTATCAGATGGGTTGCAGGCAAAGGAAAATGCTCCGGGACAATCATTGCGGCAGGGTCATTGAGTTGAAGGGTTCCGTCGTCTTTGCGAAAAACAATCCCGGGTATTGAAGCATAATCGGTTCCTGTTTTGAGTGCCCTGGCAAGTCGAGGCATGGATACCTCGCCTTCTCCCCTTAAAACAAAATCAACCGCTTTATTCTCCATAACACTGATGGGCAGGGAGCTGGGATGGTGACCGCCCAATACGATTTGGCATTCAGGATGAAATTTCTTGACGGACGCTGCAACGCTTAAAGCATCTTCAACGTAGGGCGTAAACAGGGCGGAAATTCCAACCAGAAACGCCCCGGAATCCTTGGCAATTTTACCGATATATTCGAAACTATACCCAAAATGTCGATAATGATGAAACAGCCCAAAAGGAGATCGATCCGGCTTTGGGTAATATTCTCGGAGATAATTCATTTCCTGGGGAAGGTCGATGATTC
>JAOUGB010000070.1 GCA_029857875.1 Desulfobacteraceae bacterium
TGAAACGGAACAATGATTGATAGATTGACAGGTGTTGAAGATCGATTCTTGGAGGTTGAAAAGCTTTTAAGTGATCCCGATATCATCCAGGATCGGAGAGCATATCAAAAATATAGCCGGGAGCATGCTGATCTTAACAAAATTGTAACGGTCTATAGAAAGTACAAAAAGACCTTGATAGAACTTGATCAAAGCATGGAATTATTAAAGGACAAGGACCCGGATATAAAAGAGATGGCCCGGGATGAAGTCGAAGCCCTGACGCTTAAAAAAGACAACCTGGAAACTGATCTTAAAAAACTGCTTTTACCCAAAGATCCCAATGATGACAAGAATGTTATCATTGAAATACGGGCCGGTACCGGCGGTGAAGAGGCAGGGCTGTTTGTCAGCGATCTGTTTAGAATGTATAATAAGTATGCAGAATTCAAGGACTGGAAAGTCGAAGTTTTGAGCCATCATCCAACCGGCATTGGTGGCTTAAAGGAGATCATTGCCATGATCCATGGCAAAGGGGCATACAGCTGTTTAAAATACGAAAGCGGCATACATCGTGTACAGCGTGTTCCGGAAACCGAAACACAGGGACGGATACACACTTCTGCAGTTACCGTTGCAGTGTTACCCGAAGCCGAAGAAGTGGAAATTCATATCGATCCCGGCGAAATCAGAGTTGATGTATTTCGATCCACCGGCCCGGGCGGCCAGAGCGTGAACACAACCGATTCAGCCGTACGTATCACCCATCTGCCGACAGGTATCGTTGTTACATGTCAGGATGAAAAATCACAGCTGAAAAATAAGAACAAGGGAATGAAAGTTCTTCGTGCCCGCATTCTTGATCGTGTGACGAGAGAGCAGGATGAAAAAAGGTCTCAAGAGCGAAAGACCCAGATTGGAGATGGAGACAGAAGCGGAAGGATAAGAACGTATAATTTTCCACAGGGAAGAGTTACCGATCACAGAATCGGGCTTACGCTGTATAAACTGGAGAATATCTTGCAGGGTGAAATCAATGACATCATAGAAGCGCTTATAACTTATTACCAAACCCAGGCATTACAGAATGCAGAACCAGCCGAGGTCCACTGATCCTGAGTGGACGATAATAAAACTCCTCAGGTGGACCACATCTTATTTTGAATCCTACGATATAGACGGCCCAAGAATTGAAGCCGAAATACTTCTTGCCCATGCATTGCAATTACATAGAATAGATTTGTATTTGCAATACGATCGACCGCTTTCCAGGGATGAGCTGTCGCGGTTCAAAGATTTAATAAAGAGACGTATTAACAGAGAACCGGTTGCATACATCCTGGGGAGCAAAGAATTCTGGTCTATGGATTTCATGGTTACAAAAGACGTTCTGATTCCAAGACCCGAGACAGAGTTTCTGGTTGAGGCTGCCATAAATCTTTTGCCGCAAGATTCAGCCTCTAATGCGATTTTGACCCCAAAGCGTATACTCGAGCTTGGCACAGGCTCCGGGGCGGTGGTTTTAGCCCTGGCATCCATGAGCCCCTGTCACCTTTTCTTTGCGTCTGATCGAACAACAGCCGCTGTCAAGCTGGCCAAGCAAAATGCAAAGCATCATGGTTTTGAAAGTAGGGTCAGTTTTGTTTGTGCAGATTGGTTCGGGCCTTTTAAGGACAAAAGGCCTGTATTTGATATGATTGTTTCAAACCCACCGTATATACCAAGCCGGGTTATTGAAAAACTTCAACCTGAAATTGTCAGGTATGAACCGATTTCAGCTATAGACGGAAGCGAAGATGGACTTTCATGTTTAAGACATATTATTAACAACGCCCATCTCTATCTTCAACGAAAGGGACACCTTTTACTGGAAATCGGCCATGATCAAAGAAATGATGTCCAGAAAATTGTCGATCAATGTGCAAAATATGAAAACGTCGTATATACAAAAGATTACAGTGGATATGATCGTGTCGTCCAAATGCGGAAAAAATAATAAAAATCTGTTGCGAATCAATTTTTAATTTGTTAAAAACATCAGTTTAATTAATTCACACGCCCTTGGACCTGTTTCCCGGTGCCCCGTTTTGCGGGGTCGGAAACAGGGTTGATATGGGCGGTGGGAAAACCATTTAAGAAAGGGAGAAAATAATGTCTTACATTACGATGAAAGAGCTTCTTGAGGCAGGAGTACATTTTGGTCATCAAACAAGGCGCTGGAACCCCAAAATGAAACCTTATATTTTCGGGGCCAGGAACGGCATCTATATTATTGATCTTCAGAAAACCGTTCGAATGTTCAGGAAAGTCTATGATTTTGTCGTTGATACAGTTTCAAACGGCAAACCGCTACTTTTTGTGGGAACCAAAAAACAGGCGCGTGATTCGGTCTATGAAGAAGCAAACCGATGCGAAATGTTTTACGTTCACAACAGGTGGCTGGGCGGAATGCTGACGAATTTTCAGACCATCAGAAAAAGTATAGACCGCCTCAACTATCTTAATACAATTGTGAACGACGAATCAATCAACCTTTTTCCTAAAAAAGAACGGTTGAAACTAAAAAAGGAACGTATAAAACTCGATAATAATCTTGGCGGAATTCGAACCATGAATGGACTGCCGGGTGCCATTTTTGTTGTTGATCCCAAAAATGAGGCCATTGCCGTGCGTGAAGGAAGACGTCTGGGAATACCGATTATCGCCATTGTGGATACAAATTGTAATCCGGATGAGATCGATTATATCATACCGGGGAATGATGACGCCATTCGAGCCATTCGGCTGGTTACCTCCAGAATCGCCGATGCGTGTATTGAGGGTAAAGATCGTCTGGAAGAACAAAAGCAGGCTGAAGCCGATAAAGATGTGGAAGATGTATCTGAAGTGGCAGCCGTAAGTGCCGAGTTAAAACCGGGGGAAAGGAAGGTTATTTCAGACGGTACAGACGGTCCTGTTGTAGAGATCATAAAGAAGACCGCATCTTCAACTCAAAAAGACACTGAAATCAAAAAACATTCTGAAGACGAGAAACTACAAGAGGATGCTGAAATAGAAAAGTTAGGAGAATAAAGATGTCAACAATTAGTGCGAAGATGGTTATGCAGCTCCGCGAAAAGACCGGTGCCGGAATTATGGATTGTAAAGGAGCGCTTACAGAGTGTAATGGTGATATGGATAAGTCCGTTGATTTTTTAAGAAAAAAAGGCCTGGCAACCGCTGCAAAACGAGCTGGCAGGGCCATGACAGAAGGAATCGTAGAGTCTTATATCCATATGGACAGTAAACTTGGGGTATTGGTCGAAGTGAATTGCGAAACCGATTTTGTTGCCAAGAATGGCGATTTTAAAGCGTTTGCCAAAAATATTGCTATGCATATTGCAGCCACCAATCCAGTTGGAATCCGGTCTGAAGACGTTTCAGAAGAGATAGTTGCCAAGGAAAAAGAGATTTATCGTGGGCAGGTTCTGGAAATGGGCAAGCCTGAAAAAATTGCGGACAAGATTGTGGAAGGCAAATTGCAAAAATATTTCAAAGAGAACTGCTTAATGGAACAGGCCTATGTTCGTAATCCCGAAATCACCGTCGCAGATCTTTTAAATGAAATGATCGCAAAAATAGGTGAGAATATTTTAATAAAACGTTTCGTAAGATTCAAGATTGGGGAGTTTTAGCCTTTGACGACACACCGATTTGAAAGGATTCTATTAAAGCTGAGCGGAGAAGCTCTCATGGGCGATCAGGGTTTTGGAATAAGCCCCGATATGATACAGTATGTGGCCGAGGAGATCCGTTCTGTATTTGATTTGGGGGTTCAGATCGCCATTGTTGTCGGCGGCGGGAATATTTTTAGGGGGATTGCCGCATCTTCATATGGTATGGATCGGGTTTCTGCCGACAGAATGGGTATGTTGGCCACGGTAATTAACAGCTTGGCTTTGCAGGATGCTCTGGAGAAAAGAGGAATGATGACCCGTGTCCAGACCGCTATTTCCATGCATGAAGTGGCTGAACCCTTTATTGTTCGAAGGGCTATTCGACATCTGGAAAAAGGACGGGTGGTGATATTTGCCGCCGGTACAGGCAATCCCTACTTCACGACGGATACTGCTGCGGTACTCAGGGCGCAGGAGATACACGCCGAGATTCTTTTGAAGGCCACGAAGGTTGACGGCCTCTACGATTCCGATCCACTTGTTAAAAAGGATGCTAAATTCATAAGAGAAATCAGCTATATGGAAGTTATCGAAAGGCAACTCCATGTGATGGATATGACTGCGATTTCTCTGGCAATGGATAACCATCTCCCCCTTATTATTTTCAATCTTGCAAACAAGGGCAATATTAAAAAAGTGGTATGTGGTGAAGTCATCGGAACACAGATAAATAATTAAAGGAAAAGTCAATGATTGAGTCCATGTATCAGGAAACCAAAGAGAGCATGCAAAAGTCGATAGACGCACTTAAAATTGAATTTAAAAAAATAAGAACAGGACGTGCTTCCCTTTCGATTCTTGATGACATCCGGGTTGATTACTATGGTACACTAACGCCTTTAAACCAGATGGCATCTCTTTCCACTCCCGAAAGCCGCTTGATTACCATACAACCTTGGGACGTATCCGTTATCAAAAATGTCGAAAAGGCATTATTGAAATCCGACCTTGGTTTAACGCCTTCCAATGACGGTAAAGTGATACGGATCTCCATCCCGCCGCTTACCGAAGAGAGAAGAAAACAGCTTGTCAAGGTTATATATAAAAAGAGCGAAGAATATAAGGTCTCTGTACGGAATGTCAGACGTGATACCAATGATCTCTTAAAAAGCTTGAAAAAAGATGGCGAAATTTCTGAAGATGATGCTTTCAAAGCCCAGGACCAGGTTCAGAAAATAACTGATGAGCACATCAAACTTATCGATGACGTCTGCAAAGACAAAGAGAAAGAGATCCTTGAATTTTAACACATCTTCTTCTATTCATACAGATCTTGACCCCCAAAACCTACCCTTCCATGTTGCCATTATTATGGATGGTAACGGCAGGTGGGCCAAAAAGCGTCTTTTAAATCGAATTAAAGGTCATGAAAAAGGTTCTGAAACTGTTCGGGCCATTGTTCGTGCCAGCCGTGAAATTGGAATTCGCATTTTAACGTTGTATGCTTTTTCCACTGAAAACTGGCAACGGCCTCAAACCGAGATCTATGCCTTGATGACCCTCCTTAAAAAATTCCTGATATCCGAGCAAAAAGAGATGCTGGACAACAATATTCGGCTGTGTACCATCGGACAGACGGAGCGATTGCCGGAAGATGTTCAGAAAGAACTGCAAAAGAGCATGATGTTAACAAGGAAAAATGATGGCTTGATCCTTAATCTGGCGCTGAGCTATGGCGGGCGGGCTGAAATTGTGAAGGCTGTTAGGGAGATTGCAATAAAGGCCATAGATGGTCGTATCGATCCTGATTCAATAACACCAGACCTCATTTCCAAACATCTGTATACCGGTGAAATGCCGGATCCGGATCTTTTGATCAGAACCAGCGGAGAAATGCGGATCAGTAATTTTCTGTTATGGCAGCTCGCCTATACAGAAATTTGTATTACAGATACCTTGTGGCCGGATTTTGGAAAAGATGAGTTTATGCGAATTCTTAAAAACTACCAGCAGCGTGAAAGAAGATTCGGTAAAGTCGGACCTTAACGGGCTCGAGCAGCTTATGTACATGTAATTGTATATATGGTTACGTATTTATAACTTGGTTTATTCATTCTATATATGCAAAAGTTTAAAGTGCCTAAAATGATCTAAAGTGCCTAAAGTTAATGAATTCTATCATTTTTTAAATTGGCTTAGCCGTAGGCGGATTCCACAACTTTAGCTCACTTTAGCTCACTTCAAACTTTGGTCACTTTTAAGATTCTTCGCCTTGTTGAATGCAATCGCTTGTTATAAGATACGTTATCGAATTTATGAATCAAAGTACTAAGTCACCTTTCTTTCAACGATAAATTTGCAATTTAATCACATGCATTTAAAGCGATGGATTACCTCCCTTGTGGCCATCCCTTTTCTGGTTCTATTAATCAGCATCGGGGGGACATTGTGGTTTGCCGTTGTAATCAATGTCATCTGTATTATGGCGCTGTGGGAATATTTTTGCATTGTACTGAATAAAGATCAAAAAATTACGGCGACAAGCTTTCAGATTTTAGCTCTTTTTACAGGATCGGCCGTTCTCTGGGCTGCATATTTTCATTCCTTCAACATTGTATTAGACATTATTGTTTTAAACCTCGTCATTTCCACCCTGATTTCTCTGCCCAAATTCAAGTCTGATTCATCTGTTTGGGAAATTGTTTTTAAACAGGTCGTTGGCATTATCTATATTCCACTTTTTTTATCGTATATTGTTCTTGTACGAAACGGAGACAACGGGGTGCTCTGGATATTTTTACTGTTAACCGTGGTGTTCATGGGGGATACTGGTGCATACTATTTGGGATCTTATTTCGGGCAGCACAAACTTTGTCCAGCCGTAAGCCCCAATAAAACCATTGAGGGTGCTATAGGCGGGCTTGCTGCAAGCCTATGTTCGGGTGCTTTGATTAAAACCTTTTTTTTGCCATTGTTGCCATGGGGCTTGAGCCTTCTGTTTTTTCTTTCCATCGGCCTTGCAGGCCAGGTGGGAGATTTGTTTGAGTCTCAAATAAAGCGGGTTGCCCATTTAAAAGATTCAGGGGCCATACTGCCGGGGCACGGCGGTGTCCTTGATCGGATTGATGCGGTGCTGTTTGCTGCTCCGGTGGCGTACATTTTTAAAGAATATTTACTAACATGAAAAACCTTTCCATATTGGGCTCAACAGGATCCATCGGCTGCAATACCCTTAAAATTGCAGAAATGTTTCCCGATCGGTTTGCTGTTAAGGCGCTTGCCGCAAAAAAAAATATTCCTTTACTGACCAGGCAGATTGAGCAATTTTGTCCGGAAATTGCCGTGGTTTTTGATGAAGCTACGGCCGTTGAACTAAAAGGCATGCTTCCGGCTGGAACCGGTGTTGACGTGTTATTTGGTGAAAATGGTTACAAAGCTGCGGCTGCCCATGAATCTGTGGACCTGGTTGTTGTAGCGGTGGTTGGAGCGGCAGGTTTGATGCCGACGCTTTCGGCCATAGCAGCGGGGAAAAACATTGCGCTGGCGAACAAGGAAACCCTTGTAATGGCCGGTGATATTGTCATTGAGCAGGCAGAATTAAATAACATAACGATACTTCCCATAGATAGTGAACACAGCGCAATTTTTCAATGTATTGAAGGAAATCGAAGAGAGGATATTGATAAGATCATCCTCACCGCTTCAGGCGGTCCGTTTTTAAACCTGCCGGAAAAGGAATTTTACAAAATTAAACCCAAAGATGCTTTAAATCATCCCAATTGGAATATGGGGAAAAAGATCAGCGTCGATTCGGCAACCTTGATGAACAAAGGGCTTGAGGCCATAGAGGCCAAATGTCTTTTCGATGTTTCTCAGGAGATGATTGAAGTTGTGATCCATCCGCAAAGCGTGATTCACTCCATGGTCTCCTTTAAAGATGGAACGGTGATGGCCCAACTCGGGATTCCTGATATGAAAGGGGCTATTGCATATGCAATGGCCTATCCTGAACGTCTGGCGTTGAGACAGCCGCCACCAGACTTTGTGAGTATCGGGAAACTTACCTTTGAAAAACCTGACATAAAAAAGTTCCCATGTCTTGCCCTGGCGTACGCCGCCTGTGAAACCGGAAAGACCCTTCCGGCTGTTTTAAATGCTGCAAACGAAGTGGCTGTAACGGCCTTTTTAGAGAACAGCATTTCCTTTATAAAAATACCTCAAATCATAGAAAAAACAATGGAAAATCATGTGGTTGTCGCCGATCCGACCTTAAGCGATATTCTTGAGGCTGACCAATGGGCCAGAAAACAGGCTGAAGATCTGATAAAAGCTTTGAAATAATATGAAATAAAGGGTGGGAAACCTGATTAACGAACTTGACAATCCCTCAATTTAGGACTTAATAAGTTGTTTTTTAATAGAGTATAGAATAGAGTATAGAATAGAGTATAGAGAAAAGACTATAGATTAGAGCATAGAGAAACATTATGAGCGTTAGTATATTTTCATTGATTATTGTTTTAGGTGTACTGATATTTTTTCATGAACTGGGACATTTCCTTGTGGCAAGGTTGTTGGGTGTCGGGGTGGAGAGATTTTCTCTGGGTTTTGGACCCAAATTGTTCGGAAAAAAGATCGGCATTACGGAATACCGGATTTCAGCCATACCCCTTGGAGGATATGTAAAGATGGTGGGAGAGTCGCCGGACAGCGAATTAGATCCTTCGGATATACCCATCTCCTTTACGCACAAACATGTCTTTAAACGGATTTTGATCGTTGCGGCCGGTCCCCTTTTTAATATTTTGCTGGCGCTGATCATATTTTTCGGCATTTTTCAAATTTCCGGCCTTTTAATATTAAAACCCGGCATCGGAGATGTAAATGAAGGCACGCCTGCCTACATGGCAGGATTGAAAAAGGATGATCTCGTCGTATCTATCGATGGCGTTGACATTTCAAGCTGGGAAGATATGGCCAATGCGATTATGGCAAGCAAAGGCAAGACGCTCGCGATATCCGTGCTTCGCGGTGATACGATTCTTACCAAAAAC
>JAOUGB010000692.1 GCA_029857875.1 Desulfobacteraceae bacterium
AAGGCCAGTAAAGAAATTTATGTTATCGGATTTGGGAAAAAATGATATATTGTTTTTTAAAAGATGATTACCTCAAGTATCATTATTTTTTCTAGAAATAACAGGAGGAAAAAATGTCAGGGCATAGCAAGTGGTCTTCAATTAAACACAAAAAAGGTATTACAGATGCCAGGCGGGGAAAAATTTTCACAAAAATCATTAAAGAAATTACTGTTGCAGCGCGTATGGGCGGCGGGGATCACAACGCAAACCCAAGACTTCGAACAGCCATCCTGGCTGCAAAAAGCGAAAATATGCCCAAAGATAATATTGAACGCGCCATAAAAAAAGGGACCGGTGAGTTGGAAGGAGTGAATTACGAGGAAAGCATTTACGAAGGGTATGGTCCCGGCGGTGCCGCAGTTTATATTGAATCGCTTACCGATAACAAAAACAGGGCGGTAGCAGATATTCGCCATATTTTAACCAAGGCCGGAGGCAATCTCGGGTCCAATGGGTGTGTTGCCTGGATGTTCGCAAAAAAGGGGTATATTGTTGTTGAACATCGTTCCGTTGATGAGGATGCTTTAATGGAAGCCGCCATTGATGCCGGGGCCGAAGATGTCAGGGAAGATGACAGCAATTATGAAATCCTCACCGCCCCCCAGGATTTTGAAGCGGTGAAAACAGCCATTGAAAAGAAATCGATCCCTTACATTGCTGCAGAAATCACCATGTTTCCCCAGTCCACCGTGAACCTTCAGGGCAAAGAAGCCGAACAGATGGTCAAATTGATGGAAACTCTTGAAGACTGTGAGGATGTTCAGAAGGTATACACCAATGCCGACATTCCGGAAGAGATGGTTAGCTAAATTTTCTTTGAAAGGGACAAGTCAACCATCTTCTGAACCGCCTTAAACGCGGGCTGTCTGATATTTTCAGGCACCTTGACCTCGCCTTCCATGAATTCGAGACTCCTGAGAACATCTTCAAGGGAGATCTTTTTCATGTTTTTACACAACATATTGGTTGAAGCAGGATAAAACACCTTATCAGGATTGGCTTTTTTCAAGGGATAAATCAGCCCGATCTCCGTACCGACGATAAAAGAGGAGCTTTTAGACTCTTTTGCATAACGGATCATGCCCGAAGTGCTGCGAATAACATCTGCCAGTTCGAGGACTTCCGGCCGGCATTCAGGATGGGCCATGAAAACAGCGTCCGGATAGGCCTTTCTGGCATTATGCACATCTTCAGTTTTGAGTCGATCATGGGTGGGGCAATATCCATCCCAGATGTGTACCTTCTTTTTGGTCTTTGAGGCAGTGTACAGGGCGAGATTCCGATCAGGTGTCATGAGCACCTCATCGGCATCCAGACTGTTAACAACATCGATGGCATTGGCCGAAGTACAGCAAATGGTGGAAAGTGCCTTGACCGCTGCGGTTGAATTGACATAGGTGACAACCGGCATTGCCGGAAGCTTATCGATCATAATCTGAAGACCCTCGGGCTCGATCATATCAGCCATCAAACACCCGGCATCTTCTCGGGGAAGGAGCACCGTCTTGTTAGGAGACAATATCGAAGCGGTTTCCGCCATAAAATGAACCCCGCAAAAGACGATGACTTCGGCATCGGTCTGGGCGGCCTTGATACTCAGCTCCAAAGAATCACCGCAAAGATCTGCCAGATCCTGAATTTCCGGGGGCTGATAATTATGCGAAAGCATGATAGCGTTTCTTTTTTTCAGCAAACCTCTTATCTTTTCCTTCATTCTATAGTTCCTATTCTATTAAAAATTCTGGCACAGAGGACCAGGTTTTGATTATCCCTTGAGGGAATTTACTTTGTTGAATGTTCATTTTAGAAAATAGGAAATAGGAATTAGAAAACAGATAACCGCAAATGGACGCAAATGTAATTAGAAGATGAGAAGGTTAGAAAGTGAGAAATTTGGAAATCAAGAAAATGTGCCGACCTTCTGATCTTCTCACCTTCTTACTTTCTTATTTTTCAAAATATTTGTGCTCATTCGTTTTCATCCGTGGTTTCCCTTATCCTCTTTCCTCTTTTCTCTTTTCTCTTCCCTATTTAATGATATTTCTCATAGGTCTCACTGCTCA
>JAOUGB010000693.1 GCA_029857875.1 Desulfobacteraceae bacterium
GGTTTATATCCACCAGTTCAACCCTCCTTCACGACGATCACAATAACTTTCAGGGAATTCTTTCATTGGGTCGTGATGTCACATCTGTTAAAACGTTAGAAAAGAAATACTATCAGACCCGTTACTGGCTTTTCCCATCCTTGATTTTAATTTTTCTTATGGCCATCGGTATTATTTGGGGTCATTCGCACCTCTCAAAAAAACCTCAAATAATGAATGTTAATCATCTGGAATTGAAAAACCGATTAAGCAAAGATTACCTTTTGTTGAAATCAATGTTGGCAAATCCTTTTGAAACCGGCAACCGGTCAAAAACAAACCAATTGATGAAGGATTTTCTCGACATTCAAAAACCGGACAATGTGCCGTATAGCGGTCTCGTATTGCTGGATAATAACAAGAAGGTATTTGACGCATATTCAAAAAACACGGGCACAAATATTTCGCCGACAATAGAAAGCAGTTATAAAGGGATAGATTTTGAAGATGGAAAGAACTCTACCCACAGCGTACTAACCCTTTATCGAGCAGACAAAGAACATCCCATGGGTCAGAAAAGCATTGAGATCGCCTATGAAATGAACAAAAACAATCGTCGAATCGGCTGGTTGATTTTTCAATTGGATCTTCATCGATTGAAAACGGACTATGGTGCGGATGTGTCAGGCTCAAAGCAATTTATTTTTTAGAATCCTTAGAACCGGATTTATGGTGAGCGAAACATAATAATCTGATAGGACATCGTTTTACATGGATGATTTTAAAGATATTCAGTCTTGCCAATATGAAATTTCAGAAAGCAATGACGGAGAAATTACGATCTATTTTCAGGGTAGAATCGATTCTACCAATGCCTCTCAGATGATCGAATTGTTTGGCTCGCTGATAAAAGATCGGAGACCTGTTTCACTAACCGTAGATCTTAAAAAGGTGACTTACCTGGATGATTTCGGGGCGCTTGTCCTTGTTGAATTAAGAGATATGATTACCGCTGCAAAAGCTCAATTTAATTTAAAAAACGCTAGAGAAGAAGTGCTTTTTATTCTCAATTCGGGAGCTTTGGCTGAAACACCTCCATTGATCAAGATTCGCCCTCCTTCTATGTTTATCAGGTTTGGGGATGCTATTCTAAAGTTTGCAGCAGATGTTAAATATCAGATTTCATTTGTGGGATCTATCTGTCTGGCATTTGTTTATTCCTTTCTTCATCCTAAAACATTGCGGATGGACGACACGTTTCTTTACATGCAAAAAACAGGGGTTGATGCCGTTCCGATTGTGGGAATGATCAGTTTTATGATGGGCCTCATCATGGCCTTTATGTCATCAATTCAACTCCAGATGTTTGGTGCCAATATTTATGTGGCTTCATTGGTAAGCCTGGCGATGACTCGAGAATTAGGCCCCATTATGACGGCAATTGTTGTAGCTGGACGATCCGGTTCATCATTTGCCTCAGAGATAGGTACAATGAAGATATCCGAAGAAGTCGACGCTCTTTTTACCATGGGATTTGATCCCACACGGTATCTGGTCGTTCCCAAGATCATGGCTTCTGTTATTGTGGTTCCCATCCTGACCTTATTTTCCGACGTCTTTGCCATATTGGGAGGGCTGACGGTGGGTGTCTTCATGCTGGATTTGACCGCAAACGCATACATTTTACAAACGTTTAAGACGTTGAGCCTTTTTGACATTTTTTTGGGAATCTTCAAAAGCGGTGTTTTTGCACTCCTCATATCCTGGATTGGTTGTTTAAGGGGATTTCGCGTTAAAGGTGGGGCGGCCTCTGTGGGCCAGGCGACAACCTCCGCAGTTGTCAGCAGTATTTTTTTGATCATCGCTTTTGATTCAATTTTTGCAGTTATATTGAGGTACTTGAGCTGATTCAGCGACGATGCCGTCGTATTTATTTTAGCATAGAAACTCTGGCCTTTTGGGCCAAGTCAGAGACAATTGGCTCTGCCTAAAGAATCGCTGGAAGAGTTTGAAGTGAGCTAAAGTTAAGGAATTCTGCCAATTATATTTTAATGACAGCGCGTTAGCGCTACCTCAACTTTAGGCACTTTAGATCACTTCAAACTTTAGGCACTATTAATAGGCA
>JAOUGB010000694.1 GCA_029857875.1 Desulfobacteraceae bacterium
GTCATTGCGCACAGGCTCTCAACTATTGATTATGCCGACAGGATTGTTGTCATTGTTAATGGCCGGGTCGAAGAAGAAGGGAAGCAGGAGGAACTGATCTCTTTGCAAGGAGAATTTTTCAAACTCTATCAGATGCAATACAGTAATGACAAGGGCAGAGAATTTCAAGCCGACGTGTTCAAACAGAATCAATAATCTATGAGAAACTCGCACTTGTGTGGATCTTAGAATACGAAAAGCAATAATAAATCTTCAATCCCCGGCCAGACCCGATTCAATATGACTGGATGTTATGCCGCATCCCGCGATTGATTACAACATCGGCAATGGTTGCCGATTGAGTCGCACCAGGGCAGGCTTCAATCGAAAACTTTCAATGGGTAACAGCCATCCCGCCTAAGATGAAAATTAATTCCATTATAAATAGATATCTGCTCAAAGAGATGATGTTACCTTTTGTCATCAATTTGGTGTTCTTTACCTTTGTATTTCTGATGACAAAGATACTCGATATCACAAATCTGATTGTAAATTACAAAATCAGTATGTTTTCCGTTCTTTTTATCCTTCTCTATTCCGTTCCTCGTTTTCTATCTTTTGTGATACCCATGTCAGTGATGATGGCTGTTTTACTGACGTTTATTCGATTATCAAACGATAAAGAACTTGTTGCCCTTAAAGCGGGCGGTGTAAGTATCTACGGCCTAATGCCCCCTGTACTTGTTTTTTGTGTCATGGGGGTAGTCTTATCATGTATTATAACTGTTTATGGAATACCGTGGGGGACGGTCTCCATGAAAGAGCTGACATTTGATGTCATTGCATCTCATGTCGATGCCGGACTCAAAGAAAGGACTTTCAATGACAGTTTCAAGGATGTCATGCTTTATATTAACAAAATAGATTTAAAGAAAAAAATTTTAAAGGATGTTTTTATTGAGGATAAGCGGTCGCAAAATATTGTAAGCACCGTAATGGCGCCAAAAGGGAGAATGTTTGCCGAACCTGATAAGTTTGTATTTCACTTAAAACTGTATCAAGGCACCATCAATCAGGTCAATCTTGAAGACAGATCCGCCCACTCAATCAACTTTGACAGTTATGATGTCAATCTCGATTTCAAAAAGACTTTTACGGCTACAAATGGTGGCCCCAAAGACGAAGATGAGATGAGCTTTGGGGATTTGAGGGAGTATTTGAAGACCTTCCCCCAAAAAAACGAGCAATATTATACGGCATTGATTGAGTTGCATAAAAAATTTTCGATTCCTTTTGCATGCTTTGCCCTTGGAATTTTGGCTGTTCCGCTAGGAATTCAGTCGGAGTCTGCAAAACGGTCCACAGGTTTGGGGCTGGGAATGATATTCTTTTTAATCTATTATATTATGTTGTCGGCTGGATCTGTTTTTGGAGAAACCGGTGTTTATCCACCAATGGTCGGAATGTGGGCTCCAAATATCGTCTTGGGTGGACTGGGTCTGTTTCTTCTTATCAGGACCGCAAATGACCGTTCTGTAAAAATCAAGTCGTTTACCAACTTTTTCAAAAAGAAATTTAAACCGTTGTCTAAAAAAACATAAAAACAATGTAACACATTAGCCTTTTGAAAACATTACTGCTTCAGGTATAAACATACCCGAAGCTCCTTTGAAATCGATTTGTTTCAAAGGACCAAACTATTTAAAAACCATGAATAATCCGAATCGGTGTTTGCAAAAGACGTTTTACGATTTTTTCAAAGCATCATGATAATATGTCTATTATTTACAAATATATAACAATTCAGATTTCAAAATATTTTGGCATTGTTCTGGTATTTGTCGTCGGTATATATCTTGCTGTGGATTTTTTTGAAAGGGTAGATGATTTTATTGAAGCTGGCATACCGTTTTCAAAGATGATATTTTTTTTCGCACTTAGTATACCGTTTATTGTTGCTCAAATAATTCCCATTTGTATTCTGATGTCTGTTCTCATCGTTTTTAGTCTCATGGCTCGAGGCAATGAGATTGTGGCTTTGAAAAGCAGTGGTATACGCATCTATTATCTTTTAAAGCCTGTTTTCATCATGGGATGTATTTTGGGTGTCCTG
>JAOUGB010000071.1 GCA_029857875.1 Desulfobacteraceae bacterium
AAAACGCGCAGGGGAAGATTTCCCAGCCAAGAAATCCAGGTGTAAATCTTGAAATCCGGCCCCCCGGTTACAAAAAAAGCATGTGCGTACAAGAGCGTGCCGACCGGAGCCGCCACAATGGTTCTGAGCCGTGTAAACTCTTTTACTTCCGGTTCCGGTCCTGTGCGCATGGCAAAAAAACGCATGAAGTAGGCAAAATTGTCTCGAATCAGAACCGTTACGCAAAGTATCAGGACAAAAATGCTGTGCAGCAACTCAGCCTTGGTACCGGCAACCGGGGTAAAAAGAAGACGCCACATGGCACCCACCGCCACCAGCGGAAAAATGGTCGAATAGACAATCTTATCCATGACCCGGTCGGCAAGATGCGCCAATGTGGAGTGGAGCTGGAAACGGGTGGCCAGCCATCCGTCGATCAGGTCAAAGCACATTGAAATAAAAAGTAGCATCACCCCCAGGGTGTAAAGCATCGGGTTGCGGGTCCACATGACCGCAAAGGCGCAAAGCATTCCACCAAAAACAAGTGGAGGCCTGCCGTAAACCAGCAATGCTGAAAACTTTCTCTGAAAATTGAGTTTTGCCGACATGCTTTCTTTTTTCTGTTGATATTTAAGGAAATTCAGGACTTAATTAATATCTCGCAACATCGCTATATTATTCTCCACCCTTCGTTCAGTCAACCCAAATAATATGGAACGGGTATTCTATTTATAAAAAATTGACATTTAAAAATTATTGGTTATACTGACTAAAGTTACCTGGAGCCCCGCTGAAACGGGATTCCCGATGCGCTTCAACCCCGAAGGATCGGGATCTACACTGAGTTCCAACAAGCTGCGGGTAATGCGCTCGCGGTGCAGTTCAAGAAGACCAACATTGATTTTATCATGTTGAAACCATTCACCCGGAAGCTGCTTTTATGTTGAACGACCTTCATACCATGTAAGGAAAAAAATGTGTTTTAGATTGAAGTCGCTTTTAAGAACCTTTTTTTATTTTAGCCTCATTTTCTGGGCATTGTCATCCGGTTATCCTTTAGCCGAACCCGCTGCTAAGGGAAAAAGCCTTAAGGAATCTGCTTCAACCCAGACCCCTCAGCCAGCCGAGAACAAGATGGATTCCCCTCAGATTCATGCCGAAAAGAACGAAACCCGCACCCTAAAAGAAAAAGCCATGGACAAAGCCGGAGAAAAGATTGGAAAAGGTATCGATAAATTTAGTCGCTCGGCTTCTTTAAAAATCGGCAGGTGGATCGAGGTTGAAATTTTCGCCGGAATCACCTGGTTAAAACTGCTTTTTTGTCTATTGTTGACCTTCCTGGTGGTTGCGGTTGAGCGGTTTGTTAGATGGCTGATCAATTCAACAATACGAAAGATGCCGCCTGAGGAGGAGACGGTTGCATGGCGAAAGCATTTTCTTGAGGCTCTCACCCGGCCGCTTTCTCTTTTTATCTGGTCTTATGGTATTTATGGCGCCCTTTCGCCGCTATACATTCATTTTGTAGCGCCTGATGGAAGCAATCTGGTGCACAGCGTTGCGCAAAAGGCGGCTGATATCGGCGGGACCATTGCCCTTTTCTGGCTCTTCCTGCTTTTAATCGGAATTTTGGATGTGTATCTGAAAAAATGGGCGGCCGGCACCGAAAGCACCATCGACGACATGCTGGCTCCCATTGTCGGCAAAACGCTTCGGCTGTTCATTATTGTTATCGGCGGCATAATTATTGTCCAAAATCTCACCGGACTAAAAATCGGGCCCCTGCTTGCCTCCCTGGGCATCGGCGGTCTGGCCGTGGCTTTGGCAGCCAAAGATTCCATCGCCAATTTTTTCGGAACGCTGACCATCCTTTTCGACAAGCCGTTTCAGGTGGGCCAGCGGATCACCATTGACAAATACGACGGGACCGTTGAAAACGTCGGCTTTAGGAGTACTCGAATACGAACACTTGCCGGTCATCTGGTGACCATTCCCAATGAAAAACTGGTTAACTCTTCTGTGGAAAACATCGGTGAACGGCCCCATATCAGGTGGCTCACCAATATCGGGATCACCTATGATACTCCCCCTGACAAGGTGGAAAAAGCCGTAAAAATCATCCGGGAAATTCTTGAAAACCACGAAGGGATGAAGGAAGATTTCCCACCCCGGGTATTTTTTAACGGTTTCAATGATTGGAGTCTGAACATCATGGTGGTTGTCTGGTATCATCCGCCCAATTACTGGGATTATCAGGCATGGCAGCAAAAAACCTGTCTTGAGATCATGCGCCGGTTTGAATCCGAAGATATCGATTTTGCCTTTCCGTCCCGAACCATCTATATGGCCAACGATGACAAACGGCAACTAAAACTGATGATGATTAAAGGTCAGGAACCCTGATCTTTTTCTATCGGAAAGGAACTACGTTATGCCGAGATTTATTAAAAGACAACTCAAGAAGGCGGGAGCATCTCCGGGAACGCTGGTTCATATTGGTGAACAAAAGGTGGATGAAACCAGAATCACCCTCATTGACTATGATGAGGCGCACTTGCAAGAAAGAGTGCTCGACGGCATTGAAGAGGCGTTTCCACTTAAAGATTTGCCCACGGTGACCTGGATCAACATCGACGGCTTGCATGAAATAGACATCATCGAAAAAGTCGGCCAACCTTTTAACCTCCATCCGCTGGTTCTGGAGGACATATTAAATACCGGCCAGCGACCCAAAACCGAAGAATTCGAAGATCTTATTTTTGTCGTTTTAAAAATGCTGCATTACAACGAAAATGCCGAAAAAATAAGGTCCGAGCAGTTCAGCCTGGTTCTGGGGTCGAATTTTCTGATTACTTTCCAGGAGATCCAGGGCGATGTTTTCAAAACCGTCAGAGAAAGAATCCGCAAACCCAAAACCCGAATTCGCAAAGCAGGATGCGATTACCTGGCCTATGCCCTCATTGATGCCATTGTGGATCACTACTTTGTCATTCTGGAAGCACTGGGCGACAAAATTGAAGATATTGAAACCCAACTCCTTGATGATCCCACCCGTGACACCCTGGAGATCATCCATGAGATGAAACGAGAGATGATATATCTGCGCAAGCAAATCTGGCCGATTCGGGAAATCATTAACAGCCTGGTAAAAAGTGAATCTTCTCTGATTCAGGAACAGATGCATGTCTATTTCAGGGATGTCTATGACCATACGATACAGATTATCGACACCATTGAATCGTATCGGGATATTCTGGCCGGCATGCTGGATATCTATCTGTCCACCCTGAGCAACAAAATGAACGAGGTCATGAAAGTGCTGACCATCATCGCCACCATCTTCATTCCCATCACATTTGTCGCCGGGATTTACGGCATGAACTTTAAGTTTATGCCGGAACTCGAATGGCGGTGGGGGTATGTGATGGTCTGGGCCATCATTGTCGTCGTCGTGGGGATAATGCTCGGGTTCTTCAAAAAAAAGCAATGGCTGTGAGCCATCACATGACCCTACATATCAGTGGTCAATGAACCTTTTTTACAAAAGGAGGTAATCCATGTCCGCAAAAAAATCGGAACAGAAACCCAAAAGGCGCAAAGTAACCTTCTCCCTGAGGTCTCCCGATGTCAAAGAGGTGATACTCATGGGAGATTTCAACCAGTGGAATCCAAAAGTCCATCCCATGAAAAAAAACAAAAACGGGGTGTGGGAAAAAACGACCATGCTTTTTCCCGGAACATATGAATATCGCTTTATGGTGGATGGGCAATGGAAAAATGATCCCGATAACAATCAAACGCGTGTCAACCGATTCGGCACGAAAAATAATGTTATTGTCGTTCCGTCGACATAAGCGCTCTGTCCTTGATGATTCAACGGTTAAAACGGCGATTCCCATGGCTCTCCGGATAGATCTTCAATGACTATATTTAAGGCCGAACAATCAAGGACCACTTTTAAATTCAGACCGTTCAAACACTTAACCCACGATATATCACCTGAAAACATCATTACGTCTCCCTGTTGTGGAAAGGAATTGAACAAATGGACCCTGAAACAGTTGAGTTTCCAAATCTCCCTGAACGCTTGATCGGACTTGGAGAACTGGCGGACAATCTCTGGTGGAGCTGGCAGCCCTCAGCAAGAATGCTCTTTAAAATGCTCGACCGCCAGGCATGGAAAGAAAGCGGACACAACCCCGACAAGATGCTTAGAGAGATGCCGTCTGAAATTCTGGCGTCTGCCGCTGCCAACGACGATTATTTGCGCAATTATGATGTGGTGCTCTCTCAGTTTTACCGGTATCTATCGGACAAATCGTGCCGATTTCTAAACAGTTTTCCTTGTGATCCGAACACCTTTGCCGTCGCTTATTTTAGCGCTGAATACGGGCTTCATCGTTCCTTGCCGTTTTACGCCGGCGGTCTGGGCTTTCTGGCCGGAGATCACATCAAGGAATGCAGCGATCTGGGTGTTCCCCTGGTGGCCGTCGGTTTCATGTATCCCCAGGGATATCTCCATCAACACATTCGTGAAGACGGCTGGCAGGAAAATATTCATGAATCCATCAACAGGGAAGCCGCACCGATTTCGAGGGTACTTGATAATGAGGGCCGGCAGCTTGTGGTTCGGGTTCCTTTCATCGATCCGGCAATCCATGTGGGCGTTTGGAAAGTAAACGTCGGTCGAATATCCCTGTATCTACTGGATACGGATATCGAAAACAACGATCCCTGGAACCGCGGCATATCCGCCCGCCTTTACATCGGGGACATCGAGCAGCGACTGCGCCAGGAAATCGTTCTCGGTATCGGCGGTGCCGAAGTTTTGGAAATTCTGGGAATCAAACATTACTTGATGCATCTTAACGAAGGACATGCCGCCTTCGCGATTCTGGAACGCATCCGTGACCGGATTCAGGAAGGGATGCCTTATCCCCAGGCCATTGAACAGGTCAGAAACACCACTGTTTTTACCACGCATACGCCGGTCCCGGCCGGTCATGATGTCATCCCGTTTCACTTGATGGAAAAACATTTTCATTCCTACTGGCCGGCTCTGGGCTTAGATCGCGACGCATTTCTTCAACAGGGGATCCATCCTGAGCAACCCCATGCAGGCTTTAACGTGACGGCTTTTGCCCTCAGAATGTCGGCGTATTGCAACGGCGTCAGCAAACGGCATGGAGAAGTGTCCAGACAGATGTGGCAAAGTCTCTGGCCGGGCGCATCCGAGTCAGAGGTTCCTGTGGATCATATCACCAACGGGGTACATGTCCCTACCTGGATTGAACCCCGGATGAAACGTCTTTTTGATACCTATTTGGGCCCTGAATGGCTGACCGATCATGACAATCCCCTTTTCTGGGAACTGATCGACAAAATCCCGAATGAAGCGCTGTGGAGAACCCATTACTGGTTAAAAATCAAACTCATCGATGCCGTCCGGGAGCGATCACGCCTTCGCTGGGCCGGAGATCGCGTCAGCCCGTCCATCGTGATTGCCGGTGGAACACTGCTCGATCCGTCGGTGTTAACCCTCGGTTTTGCGAGGCGTTTCGCCACGTACAAGCGGGCTGAGCTGATTTTTTATGATATGGAACGCCTGAAAAAACTTCTCAACGACCGCTGGCGGCCCATCCAGATTATCTTTGCCGGCAAAGCACATCCCGCCGACGATCCCGGCAAGCAGATTATTCAAAGGGTGTTTAATGCCGCCCGTGATCCGGAAACCGGAGGACGCATCGCCTTTGTGGAAGACTACGGGGAACAACTGGCGCAATACATGGTTCACGGCGTGGATATATGGCTGAACAACCCGTTGCCTCCCATGGAAGCCAGCGGAACCAGCGGCATGAAAGCAGCCTTGAACGGAGTGCCCCAGCTCAGCATAATGGACGGCTGGTGGATAGAGGGTTTTAACGGTAAAAACGGCTGGGCATTTGGTCACAAAGAAGTCGACGGTAACCGGGATGTTGCGGATGCCGCCGAACTCTACCGCATCCTTGAAGAAGAACTGATTCCAATGTATTATAACGTATCGGATGACGGCGTTCCTTTGAACTGGGTAAACGTCATGAAAAATTCCATCAAGAGTAATGCAGCAAAATTCTCGGCCCGGCGAATGGTTAAGGAATACATTGAAAAATTTTACGCCAAAGGCCTTGAAAGCGTCCTATTACATCAGAATGAAGGCTAACCCGATACGCGAGGAGAATCGAAAATGAGAAAGAATTCTGTTTTGCTGGTGCATGCAATGATCCTGAGTATAATTTTGGGGGTAACGGCTTATGCCGGGGAACCACCAAAACCGTTCGGTCTGACCATCGGAAAAACAACTTACGCGCAAGCCATTGAAACGCTTCAACAGCGAAAATGGAACTATCAGGAATACATAAAAAAACAGCTGAAACTGATCGACAAAAAGGATCCTGCCCGCGGTAAAAACACCTTTTTGTTCGTAAACCCCAAAGATACCGAAGGTGTTAAAAACATAATGATATTTTTTGATGGCAACTCGGCATTGGACGCCTTGATCGTTGATTTGGATCCAAAAATTTTCTATATTATTTGGGAGGAGTTGGATAAAAAGTACGATTTTGTGAGTAAAAACCTCGAGGGTGATTATTTTACATCCGACTATCCCCGGGTATTGTGGCAAAAGGAAAGTGTTTACATCGAGCTACAGAAAGTAAGCTCCCATAGAGTTCGACTGGTGTATGTCGAAAAATTACTTTATGAAAACTATAAAGACTTTCTCCAGAAAATTTACGAACCGTACCGACGCAAAAAATCAAGAAAAAGCTGGATGGATGATCTATAGCCCATAATTCGACGATGTTTTGAAAATTATCACTTATGTGTTTTGCACCCAGTTTTTATGTAATCTTATTATATGATGATGTTTTTATTCGCTTTTCAAGGAGCCGGAAATGACACCCAAACGTATTGCGCTGATTATCATTGCTATTTTGTTTGCCGTTTTTATCCTACAAAACGCCCAAGTGGTGGAAGTTCGATTTTTATTCTGGGGCACCGAGGCATCCCGGTCCATTGTTTTGCTGGTCACCTTCTTCCTCGGTCTTGTTTCCGGATGGCTGTCCGGCTGGAAACAAAAAAAGCCTGCCGAGAATAAACCCAAACCGAATATGTCATGAACCATAACGAAATAAAATAATTGCTCGAGTTCCTAACCCGGCGCCACAGCGAATCACCGGGAGAATCGCTTCTTCGACCGACACATTTACGGGGTGGACAGACTCTCTTTTTAAATGATTTGAAAAACCAAATATGCGCCATACAACATCAGGGATACAACGCCTTCCCATCGGTCGATGGATCGCTTTTGGCCTGTGAACATAAATGTGAACAGTAACAGGCTCGCCAGAATCACCACACCAATGTCGATGTTGCTTCTGCTGAGGAATGAAATAGGTTTTATGATCGCACTGACGCCCAAAACAAAAAAAATATTGAAAATGTTTGATCCGACGACGTTGCCCACGGCAATATCCGGTTTTCCTTTATGAGCAGCGACCGCTGAAGTGGCCAGTTCCGGGAGGGAAGTGCCGACCGCTACAATGGTCAAGCCCACCACGGACTGGCTGATCCCTAATTTAACAGCCAGGTTCACCGCTCCTTCAACAATCCAGTCGCCGCCGAGACACAAACCCGCCAGACCCGACACCACCAGTAAAACCGATTTCGCCAATCCATGTTCTTTCGACGGCACGTGGGCCTCGATTCCTTCAATCTCTCTTGCAATGGAAACTGAATAATAAAGAAATATGATAAAAAAGGAGAGAAGAACAAGTCCGTCGATTCGTGTTAAAACGGAAATACCATTTTTATCGATAAGTTGATCGTTTGCCATCAGGCCCAATACGAGTGCCGCCAAGAGGCTGAAAGGAATTTCTCTCCACACCGTACCTTTTGTGACGGATAACGGACAAATGATGGAAGACACACCGAGAATCAGCAAAATGTTGGCGATATTGCTTCCCAAAATATTTCCGATGGCGATTTCGGAATTGCCCTTTAGGCTCGAAATGATATTTACAAACAGCTCGGGGGTGGAGGTTCCGAATGCAACGACAGTCAGTCCGATGGCCAGTTCGGAAACCCTGAACCGTCGGGCGATGGACGACGAGCCGTCCACCAGAAAATCCGCGCCTTTAATAATGACGGCAAATCCAACAATAAATTTGAAATATGGCAGCATGTGAGTTGAAAGTTCCAATTGATGTTTACATTCTACAAGCCATCTCAAAAATGCAGATTACGTTCAAGGACAAGGCGCGAGCCGATGAAAAAGCGCAGCATACATGGGAGTATGTGAGCATTTTGAAGAGGCTCGAAACACCGTAATTGGGCGTTAGATGTATTTTTGAGATGGCTTGTAACTATATCAAGAGATGGTCTGCCCGTAAATACTATTAAAGATTTTATTTCGTCATAAAAAACCTGGTCCTCCGGGCCTTGCCTGTCCCGCATTGCGGGAGTCAGAGTTCTCTGGCTCTGCCAAAAGAATTGCTGGAAGAGTTTGAAGTGAACTAAAGTTTAAAGTGAGCTAAAGTTAAGGAATTCTGCCAATTATATTTTAATGACAGCGCGTT
>JAOUGB010000695.1 GCA_029857875.1 Desulfobacteraceae bacterium
TAGCTGTACATCCTGACAGTAACGGAAGAAGAAACATAACGAAGTAATTTCTGAAGACAATCATAGGCTTACAATGCTCTTGGTGCAGCTTGTTTTGCATCAGCACAGTGTCCGGGAGGATGAAGGCAAATCTCTACGAACCAGGCGCACATATCATCTGACCATCCGAAATCATAAAAAATTACAGATACTTTATCAGTATCGACACCATTCACAACAACAATATATACAGATATCATATTTTTCTGGTGTCAGATCAAATAAATCCTATTCCAATAATGGCTACATATCCCACGTTGCATCCCCAAAAAAAGATCCATGGTCCTTATTCAAAAATGCTTCTATTGCTTTGCGCTTATCCCCCAGGCAAAATGAAGGCCCGTGGCCTGGATAGCAGACGGTCTCATCCGACCAAGATAATACGATGTTTCGTAATGTTTTCAGGGTCACCTGAAATTCCTCGATGGACCAGGTTCTGCCCGGGCCGCCGTCGAAAATCGTATCTCCCACAACAGCGAAATGGTGATCCTCACTCATCAGGCATATTTGATCGGGAGTATGACCGGGTGTATGATATACGTTTATTTGATGGTTGCCCACTTTAATCCTGGCACCATTGGATACCCAGCGATCGGCATCCAGGTTCATAATGTCGGCATGAGGTCCGGAATGCGCCATTAGCGGAACCTCGAGTCGTTTTCGCATTTCAGCCAAGGCCCCTATGTGATCGGAATGGGTGTGGGTCAGTATTATTGCCACCGGCTCAGTTTTTGCCAGCAGTTTATCCAAAGCATCCGGCTCGGCTCCAGGGTCGACAAGCACACTTTTTCGGGTCTCCGAACAAACCAGTACATATGCATTCAGCCCCCATGGGCCAACTTGTTTTTTAAGAATCTTCAACTCGGGTTTCTTATGGTTATTGATCATAGTGGATGTACCGGAAATTCACACTAATCTTTTTCTCATAGCATGGTTTCGTATAAGCCCTTCCTGACTCACAGAAGCAACGAGTTTCCCTTCCTTGGTGAAGATTTTCCCGTTGTTTAATCCTTTGGCCTTGTAGGCATTCGGACTCTTCATAACGTACAAAAGCCATTCATCCATTCGAAAATCCCGATGGAACCACAACGCGTGATCCAGGCTGGCGACTTGCATATCACGCTCCCAGTAACTATGCCCATGGGGATAAAGAGATGTGGCCACGAGACCGAAATCAGATGCATAGGCCAGCATGTATTGGTGCACCCTAAAATCATCCGGCATTTTGTCGATGGCCTTAAACCACGTGTAACCGAACGGCTCCCTTTTTTCCGGAGAAAAAGGGTCTATTGGATTCACCGGTCTAAACTCAATGGGTTTTTTGCATAAGATTTTTTCTCGAATCGATTTCGGTATTTTGTCAGCAACTGCCATTGCAAGTTCGAGTTCGGATTCAATTCCTTCCGGCCCGGTTATCTCCGGAGCCTTGTCTTGATGATCAAATCCTGGCTCATCAATTTGAAATGAAGCAGACATGTTAAATATCGCACGTCCCTTTTGGATTGCAACGACACGGCGAGTAGTAAAACTTTTTCCATCACGGATACAGTCAACGTCATAAATGATGGGTTTGTTTGCATCACCCATTCTAAGGAAATATGCATGAAGGCTGTGGGCTTTACGGTCTGATTGTATGGTTTGATATGCGGCCGATAAGGCTTGGCCCAACACTTGTCCACCAAACACACTGCCAAAACCCAAATCCTGACTTTGCCCTCGAAAAATATTCTCCTCTATTTTTTCTAATTTTAGAAGCCGTAATAATTCCTCTAAAACATTATCCTCTTTACAAACGTTCATTATTCTCCTCTGATATTTCTCCGGGTTCTGGGTGTTTTTATTTATTAAATCGCTCCATGGACAATGCTTTTTTCAAACCGTATAAACTCCTCGACCCTTCATTTATCTTATTTGGTGTCCATTCATAAATGAGGCTTTTTGGTTAAGATCAAGGCATGCGAAAAAAATAACCACAGGCATATAGTTGATATTCCGAGGATTATTTTTTGAGCATAACGCAGAGATTGGGCAAAAAGACCATTTATGGACGG
>JAOUGB010000696.1 GCA_029857875.1 Desulfobacteraceae bacterium
GAAAAAGTGGACCCGCCGCGGGATGAGCCTTTGCTCTATTTAACGACATCCATCCTTGCGCCCCGTCTTACGGGCAAAGACGAATACCACACCCTAAAGTTGGCAGAAAAAAATGCAACCGCCATAGAAAAACTGTTTACAAAATTTTTTCGACAAAAAAGAGAAATCCTATTTGTCAACGATGTAACGCTTTACTTTCAGGCCGGCGATTTTGAGCATTTTATAAAAATCCTTGATAGCGCTTCCACCCATATCATTAACGCTTATTACGGGCATACGTTTTCCGATTCCGAACTGACGCGGCGCGAAAAGAACTTGACGGAAGAGTTGATGAAACTTTGCGATCAAATCATCGAGATGCCATTATAAAATTTGGATCATCTCCCGATTAGTTGTAGTCAATTAGGGTAAAATAAGTGGGGCATCTCCAATTGAGCAGGTGTGATCACAAAGGGTACAAGGGGTCAAGGATTCAAGGGTTCGAGTGAAATGATAGAGAATTACAAAGATTTGAAAGTCTGGTAAAAGTCATACGAACTCTGTTTAGAGATATATAGAATAACAGCAAAATTCCCAATTGAAAAAGGTGAATTGGGTACACTAAAGAAAAGACATCGCAGAAATCGAAAGAATGTTAAAGGCGCTTATAAAGTCTTTAGAAAACAAACCCTTGAATCCTTGACCCCTTGAATCCTTGGACCCTCTTCTCCAACCAAATTGGAGAAGAATCTAAAATTCCTAATTTTTGTCACGTAATTTGACGATATTTGTCACACTGTTTTAATCAAACAACTCCGACAGTTGATCTAACTATTCATAAATATGTCATATTTTCTCTATTTTCTAACTGGTTCAATTTTTGCATCTAACTGAAGTGGATGAAAATCATAAATGGAGTATACATATGAACAACAGTGTTTTAAAAAGAGTAATACTTCTTTTAAGTATTGTTTTATTTATATTTTCTTTAAGTGCATGTGAAACGATTAAAGCAGCGGTAAGTTTTAAATGGGGTAAAAGAATAGAATGCGAACATCATCTTGAAGCAAAAAAGGCCCAAAAGATATATCCCTCAACCTCATACGCAGGCCCATGGTTAATGAGCAAACAATAAATGTTGGTATTATCCCTTCCTGAAACGTATACGATGCCCCTTGCAGACCATTAAGTTTTTATCCTAAGAAAGGTCCTCTTTGAAAAAGCCTGTTCAAGAATTGAGACCGAATTTTTCCTTTAATTTCTGATTGACAATAGGCGGCACCATGGTTTCGATATCACCACCAAACTGCGCTGCCTCTTTAATTATCGATGAGCTGGTAAAGATCCATCGCAGCCCGGTCATTAGGAAGACGGTCTGAACTTCTCTATTTAATCTTCGGTTCATGAGTGCCAGTTGAAATTCATATTCAAAATCAGAAACCGCGCGCATCCCCCGAAGTATGGCGATAGAACCTTTCTTTGATGCATATTCCACAAGAAGCCCGTCAAAAGTTTCGACTTCAATATTCGGATAGGCTTCAAAACTCGATTTAAGCATCTCTACCCGTTCTTCAACGGAAAACAAAAATTTTTTTACCGGGTTATGCAGTATGGCCACGATGATTTTATCAAAAATCTTAAGCCCTCTTTGCGCAATATCAACATGACCGTTTGTCACCGGATCAAAGGATCCCGGATATATGGCAATTTTTCGCATTGACTATCTATCCCTTTCGATTTTTTATATTTCTCCCCAAATAAAATGGGGGATTCAAATTTAATAAAAACGGTTTCATATCACATAGTTTAAGAATGAAACAAGCGTTTTTCCATATTTCCTTTGATCTAAAAGATCAAATGCAATAAGGTCTGTTGGAATCGGCTCAAAAAGAGAGTGTTCAACCACAATACAGGCTCCATTTTTCAAAGAATGACTTTTGTCAAGATTGAACAATGTCGGTTTTATCAAGTTCTTGTCGTACGGAGGATCTAAAAAAACAAGATCAAAATTCGGTTTGTTTGATCTTATGCAATTTAAGTTTTGTCTGATATTCCATTTAACAATCCTGGCTTTTTGGTCGAGCTTGCATGATTCAATGTTTCGCTTT
>JAOUGB010000698.1 GCA_029857875.1 Desulfobacteraceae bacterium
AAGACCGAATTTTTTGCGCAGGTTTTTTCGATGAAAATTGACGGTGGTTTCGGATATGGCCAGGATATCTGCAATTTCCTTGCTGCTCTTTCCATCTTTGATTAAGGCGACCACTTTTATTTCCTGAGGGGTCAGAATAATTTGGGCATTTGAAAATTTTTGAAGGAGCGGAGAAATAATATCTTTCAGATGATTTTCAATGATTTCAACGAGTGTCTTATTTCTGGGTTTTAATGGAACTTCCTTTAACTTTTCAACATACGGCAACACCAACTCCTTGACATTGGTCAATACATTTTTTTCAAGCTCCAACTTGTCGTTTTCCCGATGTTTGATCAGTACTTTCAGCGCTATATTAGCTTCCTCAAGGCTTTGCTTCTGTTCTTTGAGTTCTTCACGGCTTTCCCTTAACGCTTCTTCGACAAGTTTCAAAGCCGTTATGTCTTCATGGCTGATGATCACCCGGACGGGTTTGGCATCAGACATTCGGATGGCCCGCATGTAGTACCAGTGTCGGCTGTCCTTAGAATGGCAGGGATAATCAAAGAGAAACTCCTGGGTATGGCCTTGGATAACCTTTCGAATCCCTTCTGCGATATTGTGGGCATCTGACGCATCTTCTCCTGTGGCGGCATCGCAGACCCCAAGGTAGTTGATTCCCCTGTAGTCAAAGTCTTCCGGCAAGCCGTTTTTATACGAATAGGTGTTCCATGCACGATTGGTTTCAAGGATAACGCCGCTTTGGTCCAGAATCGCAATGTGTGCTGAGAGGGAATTAATGACCGCCCTGGCCAGTTCTTCGGAAAAATTCAAAGGTTCAATATGGGGCTTTGCTTCCTGCGGCTGGTTTTTCATGGGTGTACCCCCTGGTTCGAGAAATCAAGATATGCTGTCTTTTTGAGTAAATTTTGTATAATACTCTAAAATACAGGTCATTGTAAAGTGGAACATGAAACGCGGGATATCGGTAGCCGTATGCGAAATTGTCACCGGGTATTCAAATGATGAAGAGGTTATTCGATAATGTCATTTTGCTGGAGTTTTTTTCTCAATTTTTCAACACGACGACGGTTAACACCGAGGTCTGAATAGCCGGTTCTGGAGGCCGAACGAATGTGTATAATGCTGTTAGATGGGGTTAAATGAAGCGTGAGGTCATCAACAAATCGAAAAATCATGCTCCTGCATTCTGCATGAATATCGCTGTTGTCTGCTGAAACTACTTTTGTTCGGGGCAGTGAGCCAACCGTTTTTTGAACAATGTCCCAGCTTGTTTTAGGATCTTTTTTTAATTTAAAGGGTTCAACTCGGTATTTTGGATTTTTTGCTAATGACGACACGCAATTTGGCGTATCCGGACAATCCAAGAACCCTGATGATTCGCTATTTTGACGTTCCGTAGGGTTTCCGGAACATCCCCATAAGATCGTAATAAGCATCAAAGACCCAATGGAAACCTTGATCATTTTTTTCATTTCTTTGCCATCACCTTTTACGAGAGCCATTTCGCAATCAAAAAACTTATCGAAGCGACCATGGAACACAGAAAAACGCCCCACAAAATATCAACCATCACAACCTTTAACGGCCAATTCTTTATGGTGGCCATATTTGTCAGATCGTATGTTGCGTAAGTGAAAAAACCGTACAAACTGCCCCACAAAAGCGCTTTTCCCAATGAATCTTTTTCTAATGCCGGCACAACAGCAAAAATAATAATGCCTACAATATACAGCAAATAAAAGCTGATTGCCGCCGACCAGTTCACATCCGGACTAAGTATAAATCCAAGATTGTTTCGATAAAACTTTTTTGCAACAAATCCCAGCCAAATAATATCAACGGCAAAAAATACCGGTACGGTCAATGCATAAAGTTTTAGGTAGTAGATTAAATTCATTCTGACACCTTTATGACTCGTATGGGGTGGTACTCAGCTAACTTACTTTAACTTCAATTTTTCTTAAATTGCAAAAACTTTTTGTATGGATCAACATTTCAGAGATTACTTAAAAACAAATATAAGCTTTTTTTTATCGCTTATCAATGTGTGTGGTTTAAGTGATTTGAGATAAAAAAACAGTT
>JAOUGB010000697.1 GCA_029857875.1 Desulfobacteraceae bacterium
TTAGACCCTTTTCGGGATCAAATCAAAGGTTTTGTGGTTGAGTCCACCTACAACTGGTACTGGCTGGTAGACGGCCTTATGGATGCAGGATATTCATCTTGACTGAAAAATAACTTAAGGTGGGTTATGTGGTGCTTTAAGGATATGTATCTGAAGCTTCAATTCCCAAAAATAAAAGATTTTGAACCGAAATCAAACTTGTGCTTTCTTAATTATATCTCAGTATAAATTTTTTAATCCATGCAAAAGCTAAATTTACCCCTGACAGCCTCTTTTAACCAAGGATCAGGGTTTGACCCCCCAACTATTGACATGAGTCAAGAGCAGACTTGACCCCAAGATTTTATCAGTCCGCAGGCGAGAAAAGCTTTTGAGGTATTGGTCAAGAGACATTCCATCTCCCGGCTCTTAAAATGCGCGCTGAATTTTATACTTCTTTAATCTCTGATCAAGAAAATAAACTTAAAATGTTAAGTACGTCCATCAAGTTCCCATATTCGGGCTAAATTTCTTTTTTGTTAAAAACGACCAGCATTAGCGTGGTTATCAGAATGATGTAAAAGAAGACATTCAGAGTCGGGTGAAGGGGCCCCATGTTGTTAAAACTGCTTTGATCGATGATCGAATCGGCGTAGGCCTGCACCATGTAAACTTTCGGGTATAAAATTCTCCACAAGGCAGGGGGCGAAGCTGCAGCCGAAGGAATCGCTGTCTTTAAAATTTGGCTGCTTAAGATCTGATAACCACCGTCGGAAATATAGCCGACGAATAAAATTCCCACAGTAAAAACCGCGCTGATGAAATCCGGCAGATAAAGAGACAAAAAGCACACCGAAACCGCAATAAAGAGAAGATTAATCGAACATACCAGCGATGCGGTTATATACCCGGGAATGGCGACGCCGGTTTTTGCCCACACCGTCAGAAAAAGCGTAGCGTGAAGAATAAACATGAAAACCAGGCACAAAAACCAGGTGCCGGCGATCCTGCCGAGAATGTATTGTTGCCTGAAAACCGGCCTGGAAAGAAACAATACCAGGCTTCCGTCTTCATGGTCTCTGCTGAAAATTTTCATCGACAGCAGGATGACGATCAGGAACATACCGGAGGCTATGACCTGGAAAACAATTTTTGAAACATGCCACGCAATCGTAATGTTGTCCAACGGTTTCCCGTTGACGACATATTGGCCGCTGTAACATCCGCGAATCATCAGAACGAAGAGAATGGAAAGTCCCAGCAGAACATAAAAGCTTTTGTGCCGCATCTGGTCGCGAATGGTGTAGCCGGTAATTTTTAAAAAACGATTCATTTTTCTTTTTGTGTGTATTTTATAAACACATCCTCCAGCGTCTCGTCGTCCTCTATTATTGAACGAATCGAATCCTTGACGAGGATTTTTCCGTTGTTCATTATTGCCAGCGTCCGGCATGTCTTTTCCACTTCCGAAAGGAAATGAGAATTCAAGAGCACGGTAACACCGTGGTCGCGAAGGCTCTCAAGAATATTTCTCACATCCCGGATACCGATCGGATCGAGACCTGTCACCGGTTCATCGAGTATTAACAATTTGGGCTGTCCGAGCAGCGCTGCTGCGAGGCCGATGCGCTGTTTCATGCCCTTGGAATAAGCGGCTGATTTTTCCTTTTCCCTGCCCTTCATGGAAACCACCTCCAAAAACCGGTCCACTTCCATTAGCGCAGCTTTTCCGGAAGATCCAATCAAAGACGCGTGCCGCCGCAAATATTCAAGCCCTGAAAGATAAGAGGGGATCATGTGATTTTCGGCCAGATATCCAACCTGTTTGCGTGCTTCGGGGTTGGAAACGGGTATTCCGTCGATGGTGATGCTGCCCGAAGTCGGTTTGATAAAGCCTAAAAGCATACGGACGACCGTTGTTTTGCCGGCGCCGTTCGGACCGAGCAATGCGAAATATTCGCCCTTCTCGACGCGATACGTTATGTTGTCGACCGCCGTAAATATACCGAATTTTTTGGTTACGGAATTAAGTGCTATCATATTAAGGGAAATAAACTTAAAAAGTTAAGTACGTCCCGGAAGTTCACCCCTTTCTACATCAAAACC
>JAOUGB010000699.1 GCA_029857875.1 Desulfobacteraceae bacterium
AAACGTTATTCAACCTGGTTCTTCTCCAATTTAGTTGGAGAAGAGGGTCCAAGGGTTCAAGCTTGTACCCTTTGGGATGACACCTACTCAATTGGAGATGACATACTTATCTTACCCTAATTAACTACAACTAATCGGGAGATGGTCCTTCAACCTGTACCTGCTCAGATTTCGGTTTTTTTAAAGCATGAAACATATATGCCGATGAAATACTACCGTTTTTAAGGACCTCGTTGATGGCCTGTTTGAGGCTGTTAATTGAATGATCGCTTTTAATGGTATATATCAAAACCGGAAGATTCGGAATGTTCTTTTTGATATCATTTAAGATTTGCCAACCGTCAAAACTCTCCGAATGGAGTCCTAAAAGCACTAAATCCGGCCGGATTTCTCTGATATATTTCCAGATCAATCCGATGCTGTTTAACGTTACGACCTTAAAGTTCGCAATGGTCAGCTCATCATATATAAGCTTGCAAATTATCTTTTTGTCATCGACAATTAGAATTTTGGGCATTTTTAGCTTCCCGTCCACCCAAATATGAGATTAACAAAATTACACCCTTACAGGTTTCTTTTTATTAAAGAACTCCCGCAAAAAACATGCCATAATGTTAAATTTAACAATATATGCTATTTCAATGGGTTATTTATATTTCTTTTTTCAGTTGAATCAGGTCTGTGTCGACATTTTTTTCAGAATGTAAAGAAAACTGATTGCGGTGTAAAAAATGATATATAGGGGAAATGGAGGAGTGGATTGTTTACGTTCAATTATGCAATATTCTTTATTAGCAAATCTCCTTCTTAAAAGCGTCCTCTGCCTTTTGGATGATTTCCTCGATATCTGTCGGCTTCATTAAATAATCGGCTGCCCCGTACTTTAAGCACTTTACAGCATCTTCCAAAGAAGCTTTTCCCGTCAACATGATGACTTCAAGATTCGGATAGTGATTTTTAATCTCTATCAAAGTCTCCATGCCGTCCATGAACGGCATCATGACGTCAAGAAAAACCACTTGAACGCTCGTCTGTTTTAATTTCCTAAGTGCGTCCATTCCATTGTTTGCCGTAATAATATCGTAACCTCTTCTGGAAAGCCGTTTTTTAAGGGGCAAAATGAACCTCTTTTCATCATCCACCAGCATGATCTTTAGGTTTTTTTTTTCGAGGTCTGTAGATTTTTTTGGGGTCAATGAAACCGTGTAGGGCATCTGATTTCCATTCGGAAAGTTATCAAAAATTACAGGAACGGATTTTGATTGAACTATCCTTCTTTTATTACTCGTCTGATCCTTGACGCCTTCCTCCGGCAGGCGATGTTTCGAGGCATTTTCCTTTTCTTGAAAAATCTTTTTAATCATCAGACTCAAGTCGATCGGATCAAAGGGCTTGAGCAGATAATCGTAGGCATTGTTCTTCATGGCCTTGATAGCCGTATCAATCGAGCCGTAAGCAGTCATCATAATGACCGTTGCGTTGGGATGATTCGCCTTCACTTGTTTTAATATTTCCATCCCGCTGATCTCCTTCATCTTAACATCAACGATAAGGATATCAAACCGGGAATCTTTTAATCTTTTCAGTGCTTCCTTACTGCCGGCTGCCATTTCCACCTCGTAACCATCTCTTTCGAGCCATCCTGCCAGGGATTCTCGGAGGGCGAGTTCATCATCAACGACTAGAATCCTTTTTCTGCCCATAATAATCTCCCCATCCTTCAGACCAAACTGAAGGCGGTTTCAAGAGAAATTCGACGGTAAAATGTACCTCTTTTCCTTCTTTTGAATTAACATTGATAGAGCCATAGTGTTTTATGATATCGAGTGTTACGGTTAACCTCAGGTTAATCTTTTAAGTGATTCATGCATTAAATTTTGCTGCCTTAAAGGCCAATTTGTGTACTTTTTGTGATTTCTTTTATGAGGTTATCCGCACTAGTTTTGTCTCCTTTAGCAGTTTCCTTGGTCTCTTTTCTTTTTCGTGCTTTCTTTCCTACCTTTGGAATATTTCTAAGGCAGACTTTATCTTTTCGCACAATAGCACAGACCTTCCGGTTATGAAGCTCTTTACAGTTTTCGTGA
>JAOUGB010000072.1 GCA_029857875.1 Desulfobacteraceae bacterium
CGACAAAGGATGATGCATAGGAGTAAACCGAGTAGGCAAGCCCTCTTTTTTCACGGACTTCCTGAAACAACCTTGAACTCATGTTGCCTCCAAGAATGGTATTTAACAGTGAAAATGCGTATCGTCGCGGATCGGTTATTGACATTCCTTTGGTTCCCAGACAGATATGAACCTGCTCCAAATCTTTGTAGTGAATGTCCACCTTGCAGTGTCCATCAGGAGTAATTCGCTCGGATAAATCATTGCCCGGTTGAATCGATTCGAATACCGGGCCGGCAATATCCATGAAGTGATTGTGATCCAGGTTGCCTGCTGCTGAAACAACAATGCGTTCAGGCTGATAAAAGCGGTGAAAGAACTTTTTTATGGTGTCTGAATTAAATTTTTTTATGTTTTCACGACTGCCGAGAACAGAGCGGCCCAGAGAATTTTTACCCCAGAAATTCATTCCTGAAAGGATGTGAATATATTCATCCGGGTTGTCTTCCGCCATTCCGATTTCCTGAAGAATCACCGCACGTTCATTTTCGACTTCTTTATCATCGAACAAAGAATTCAAGAAGACATCCGATAAAATATCGACCATGGTGTCCAGGTGAGTGTCCATCACTTTTGCATGGTAGCATGTATTTTCAGTACTTGTAAAAGCGTTTGTATGTCCGCCGATGGCATCGAATTCCTTAGCGATCTGAAATGCCGTTCTTTTTTTGGTTCCTTTAAAGATCATGTGTTCAATAAAATGGGAGAGGCCGCTTTCCACAGGCGATTCATCACGGGCGCCGACATTTACCCATACCCCCATGGATACGGAACGAAGATGCGGCATTTTTCTGGTGATAACCTTGATACCGTTCGCAAGGATGGTTTTGTTTACGCTAGGATCCATTTATTGTTTATCCTTCTTCTTCCAGCGCCGCTTTGTAGCTCAAACGGATTTTTCCATCTTTGCTGATTTCAAGAACCTTGACTTTAATCTGATCTCCCTCCTTAACAATATCCGACACCTTATTTACACGGTGTGCGGCAAGTTGTGAGATATGTACGAGACCGTCTACATTGGGAAGTATCTGGACAAAGGCGCCAAAATCCATGATCTTTACGACAGTTCCTTCGTAAATTTTGCCGACTTCAGGTTCAACGATAATTTCTTTGATCATATTTAAAGCAGCATCACCTTCTTCTTTGGAGACAGCAGCGATTTTGACGACACCCAAATCATCTATTTCGATTTTTGTGTTGGTTTCAGCTTGAATCGCTCTGATGACTTTACCGCCGGGGCCGATGATTTCACGGATTTTATCCGGATTAATCTTGATGGTGATTATTTTGGGCGCATAAGGGGAGATTTGCTTGCGAGGTTCCTTAATGGCCTCTATCATTTTATCAAGGATAAAAAGTCGGCCGACACGGGCCTGCTCCAGTGCCTTTTCCATAATATCCCTGGAGAGTTCATGAATTTTTATATCCATCTGGAGAGCGGTGATGCCGTCCTTTGTGCCGGCAACCTTGAAGTCCATGTCGCCTGTATGATCCTCATCTCCGAGTATATCGGAAAGAATCACGACATCGTCTCCTTCCTTTACAAGTCCCATCGCAATACCTGAAACCGGGGCTTTAATGGGAACACCACCGTCCATAAGTGCCAGGATGCCCGAACATACGGTGCCCATGGATGAAGAGCCGTTGGATTCCAAAACCTCCGAGACAATCCGGATGGTATAATCAAATTCTTCCTTAGAGGGTAGAACTTTCTCAATGGCCCTTGTTGACAGTCCCCCATGGCCAATATCCCTCCGGCTCGGTCCACCCAGACGTCTGACTTCTCCCACCGAATAGGGTGGGAAATTGTAATGGAGCATAAAGGGTCTCTGTTCTTCTCCGATCAACGTTTCCACCCGTTGCTCGTCCTGACCCGATCCAAGGGTCATCACACCGAGCACCTGGGTTTCTCCCCGTGTAAAGAGGGCGCTGCCGTGGGGTCTGGGCAATACGTCAATGTCGCAAGTAATGGGCCTTATTTCATCAAACTTTCTGTTGTCGATACGGCGTCTTTCTTTGAGGATGATGTTCCGGCTAATTTTTTTCAGTGTGTCATTAAATATGCCGTCTACTTGGTCCTTTTGGTCCGCATAGGCTTCTCCCAGTTCTTCGAATATCTCCGATTTTAAATTGTGAAGGGCTGCACTGCGTTTACTTTTTTCGGGAATCGCCAGGGCGTCATATATCTTTGAAGATGTTTTGGATTCAATGGTTTCAACAAGCGCCTCATCTCTTTGGGGCGGTATGAAGGTTCGTTTTGGTACACCGTTGATTTCTTAAGTTTCAGCTGCATATCTATGATCGGCTGCATGGACTTATGGCCGAAAAAAATGGCTTCCAGCATATCCGATTCACTGACAATATCGCCGCCCCCTTCTACCATCACAACACCGGTTTTTGATCCGGCGACAATAATGTTGATGTCAGAATTTTCATATTCGTCGACGGTGGGATTGATTTTAAATTGACCGTCTATTCGTCCCACACGGACACATGCAATGGGCCCCTCAAATGGAATATCTGATATTTCAAGGGCAGCAGATGCCCCGATCAGTGCAAGCGTGTCGGGGTCGTTTTCCTGATCCATGGACAGCACTGTTGCAATAACTTGAGTTTCAAATCGATATCCTTTGGGAAAGAGTGGTCGAATGGGGCGATCGATAATTCGGGCTGTCAGGGTTTCCTTTTCGCTGGGTCTGCCGATTTCACGCCTGAAATAATTCCCGGGTATTCGGCCTGCTGCATAACCCTTTTCCTGATACTCAACGGTAAGGGGCAAAAAATCAACCGACCGTTCTTCATGAGATGATACAACAGCCACGAGTACAATGGTGTCCCCATATTGAACCACAACTGAACCGGAAGCCTGTTTGGCATGTTTGCCGCTCTCGATACTCAGAGTTTTTCCTCTAATTTCTGTTTTTAGTAAAGTTTCCATATCTGTCTCCTAAAAGCCAAGTAGCTTCAAACCCGTGTTTGTACCCCGACTTAAAGGTCTTTTTTCGTCGGAATAGAAAACATCAACATATATCGCACGGATTTCTCGTGGGTTCGATGGATCAAATTGAAAGGCATCGTATATTTCTTCATTAAAATTGATGTTCATTCAATTGCTGATGGCAAAATTGATAAAACTTATGACCTGATGATGGTAAAATTATTGACGTTATCCTATACTTGATTGAACGATACTGCCATCCGGTAATCTGGAGCCTGTGTTATCTGTTCTCGAAAAAGACCCGAATATCATACGTGTCATCTATCTTCGCAGGCCCAAGGTTTCGATGATTGCGCGATATCGTTTTACATCTTTGTTTTTAACGTAATTTAAAAGCCTTCGCCGTCTGCCCACTAGGATCAAAAGCCCTCTTCTTGAATGGTGGTCCTTTTTATGAATTTTTAAGTGCTCGGTTAAATAAGAAATACGGTACGTTAAAAGGCCAACCTGTACTTCGGGAGAGCCGGTATCGTTTTCATGTACTTTAAACTGCTCAATCAATTGTTTTTTCTCGTTTGATGTCAAGACCAATTTGTTTCGCCTCCTTTTATTAATATTCACGTTATGATGAATTCACCTGTTGAACACACAACAATAGTCATACCTGTTCTTTTCTTTGGCGTGCTTTAGTACCGCCACAAGTGTTTTATTGGTATCGACGATTTTGATAAAGCCTTCAAAAACGTTTATTTTTTCAGCCATAAAATCATTTTTTGTTATGATATGACCATGGTTTATTTTGTTAACCAAAACGTTGTCAGCAATATATTCCGGCATATCCTTTAAGGCATTTGACATGCTGATGATCCGGTCAGATGATTTTTCAGATAAAGTCAGATCTTCCAGTTCTTCTAATGTTACAGCATCCGTAATTGTAAATCCACTGCTTTCAATGCGCCTGAGTTCTTTTAGATGACCACCGCATCCTAAAGATGCGCCAATGTCTGCGCACAGAGTTCTAATATATGTCCCGGCAGAACAAAAGACCTCAAAGCGTATGAATGGCGGATGAATCTCAAGTATCTTTAAGGTTATTATAGAAACCTGTCGTGCCGGTTTCTGTATAGGTTTCTTGCTGCGTGCAAGTTTGTAAAGGGGAATCCCTTTATGTTTTAGGGCCGAATAAACCGGCGGCAGCTGCTTTATATTTCCTTCAAACCTTTTAAATGCGGATTGTATTGTTTTTTTAGAAAATTCTACATTATGACATACGTTCGTAACGATCCCGGTTGAATCCTGTGTATCTGTTTCAACGCCAAGGTGAAGAACAGCCTCGTATTTTTTTTTGCCGTGTAGAAAAAATCTGGAAAGCTTTGTTGCGCGATTGATGCAGCATACAAGCACACCTGTTGCAAAGGGATCAAGTGTGCCGGTGTGTCCTGCTTTTTTTGCTTTCAGCGATTTCTTAACGCGGGCCACCACTTTGGCGGAGGTTATGCCCGGGGGTTTGTCAACAACGATAATCCCGCTTAATTCTTGCCTTTCAAAATTTGGCATGTAAGATTCAGGTTTTAAGTTGTATTTTATCAGCCAGACTAAAAATCCTTGATTTTATGTTAGAAAGTGTCGACTCAATACTAAATCCGGCAGCACTGGAATGACCGCCTCCACCAAACAAAGATGCGATGGCAGCAACGTCAACGGCCCCATCAGAACGGAGACTGACATGAAACCGGTTAGGGGTTCTTGATTTTTCTTTACCGTTATGGTGCTCCTGTATCAGCGCTGCGACTTCAACATCCTCAATACGTTTTGCGTAATTAATAAGGCCGTCAACATCCTCGGGCTGTGTATGGGTTTCATCAAACATCTCTTTGGTCAGTGTCATGATTGACAGTTTGCCGTTTTTGGACAGTTCAATAGAGTCTAAGGCAAGATTTAAAAGTTTTATTCGACTCAGAGAATAGGTGCCGTATACATGCCGGGCAATATTGTGAGGATCGACGCCGATTTCCATCATTTCCTGACAAATAGCAAAGGCTGCTTTGTTGGTATTTGAAAAGCGAAATGAACCTGTATCCGCTAAAATTCCGGTATATATTGAAGTGGCGACGGGTTTATTAAAGGGTAGGCCCATCTGTTTTATCAGCCGGTAAACGATTTCGGCGGTGGCACATGCGGATGTGTCTATCAGTTGAAGATGACCAAAACGCGTATTTGTAATATGATGGTCGATGTTCACAATTACCGGTATCTGTTTCACGAAGGAGACAGCCTCCCCAACCCGGCTCAAGTCGCCACAATCAAGAATAACGGCCATATCATAATTTAAACCGCCAATCTTCTTCACGACACGATGAACTTCCGGAAGAAAGCGATATACCGCCGGAATGGGACTTTCACAATATAAGGTTATTTTTTTATTCAATGCCTCTAAAGACAGCCCCAGAGCGATCAGAGATCCGATGGCATCGCCGTCAGGGTGGGCGTGAGTAGCAACTAGAATTTTGTTACTATTATTAAATTGTTGTATTATCGAATTCATTTTCTGATTTTACTGACTTAATGATTTTATCAATGTGTGACCCGTAATCAAACGAGTCATCGTAAAAAAATCTAAGCTCCGGCATATAACGTAATCCCAACTGGGCGGCGAGTTTACGCTTTACATATCCAAGCGCGCTCTTAAATCCTTCAATAGCCTCTTCCATACTTTCTTTGCCACCGGATGTAACAAAATACACTCGTGCAAATTTTAAATCCCGTGACATCTTTACGCCCGTAATTGTAGCAGCTTCAAGACGGGGATCTTTAATTTTTTTAAGAAGTATATCCGACAACACTTTTTGTATTTGACCGCTGACCCTGTCAGATCGTGAAAACGGTTTCATATATTGATAATCTCCATTTCTGTGTCGATGACCTCAGCCAGATTCAGCTCGTCAACAAGATTGAAAATTTTGTCTATCTTGGAATTTATAACCATTCGATTATTTCCAACCAGGGCAAATCCTATTATTGCGCGTTGGTATATATCGTTTGATCCTATTTCTGCAACCGATACATTGAAATTGTTGCGCATCTGGCCGATGATCGATTTGACAATTCTTCTTTTGGCTTTTAAAGAGTGACAATCATGCAGCCTGAATGTAACAATTCCTAAGCCGGCAACCATGATACTCTCACTTGACTCAAAGATGCTTGCATTGGTCTTAAACCTCAATTGAGGTTAGAATATATTGCCACAATATGTTCAACGTTTACAAATTAAAAATTGACGGCTTCCTAAATCCCGCTTCAGCGGGACTGCGTTGCGCTGCATTCCTCTATTCAAATTCAGGTTTGATTTCTTCCACATAGTAGCATTCAATGATATCGCCAAGTTTGACATCATTATAATTTTTAATGCCAATTCCGCATTCATAACCGCTTTGGGCCTCTTTTACATCGTCTTTGAAATGACGAAGAGAAGAAATCTTTCCCTCAAAAACAACAACCCAGTCTCTAAGGATGCGTGCGAACTGGCCCCGTTCTATCTTGCCTTCGGTTACATAACAGCCCGCTATGGCACCGACTTTAGGGACATGAAACACTTCTCTTACTTCAGCTCTGCCAAGAGTCCGTTCTTCAAAGGTAGATGACATCATACCGACGATAGCATTTTTGACGTCATTGATCACATTGTAAATAATATTATAGAAACGTATATCGACATTTTCTTCATGGGCAAGCATTTGAATTTTAGAGCTGGGACGTATATTAAAGCCTAAGATGATCGCGTTCGACACGGCAGCAAGAGAGATATCCGATTCATTCAAGGCCCCCGTTGCCGAATGGATGACACTGATCCTGACTTCTTCATTGGAAAGCTTGGTCAAAGAATCAGTAAGGGCTTCGATGGAACCGTGCACATCGGCCTTTATAATGAGGTTCAGATCTTTAACCTCATTTTGCTGCAACTTTTCATAAAGCTTTTCAAGGCTTAACCTGCTAGTTTTAGCAAGTTCTTTTGACCGCTGTTTCTGAATTCGATGCGAACTGACCTGTCTAGCATCCTTCTCGTCCGCTAATGCAATAAGTTCATCTCCTGCATTGGGCACACCGGAAAGACCGACAATCTCCACCGGGGTTGAGGGCGCTGCAGATGTTACATGTCGTCCCCTATCGTTCAGTAATGCCCGTACTTTACCATAGTGTACACCGCAGACCACTGGATCGTGAATTCTAAGGGTTCCTTCATTAACCAGGACCGTTGCCACAGGGCCTCTACCTGAATCCAGCTTGGCCTCAATGACATGTCCTGCGGCGAGTTTGTCCGGATTGGCTTTAAGTTCCAGCAGTTCAGCCTGCAAAAGTATCATTTCAAGCAAATCATCTATTCCTCGGTTCTCTTTTGCAGAGACCTGTACAAAGATGGTATCGCCACCCCAGTCTTCAGGCACAACGCCTACGTCGGCAAGCTCTCGCTGAACGCGATCAGGGGCTGCATCCGGCTTGTCTATTTTGTTAATTGCTACGATAATAGGAACTTCTGCGGCCTTGGAGTGGTTTATCGCCTCGATGGTTTGAGGCATAACACCGTCATCAGCGGCAACGACCAGAATAACCAAATCGGTAACTTTAGCACCACGGGAACGCATTTCGGTAAAGGCTTCATGGCCCGGAGTATCCAAAAAGACGATTTGTCCTTTGTCCGTTGTTACATTATAGGCGCCAATGTGTTGTGTAATACCCCCTGCTTCATTTTCCGTGACTTTGGTTTTCCTTATCACATCAAGCAGTGATGTTTTCCCATGATCGACATGCCCCATTATGGTCACCACCGGAGGCCTTGAGATGAGTTTGTCCGGATCATCCTTTTGTACCTTTAAGACCGTCTCTTCCTCAAAGGAGGCTTTTTCAAGTTCATATTCAAATTCTGCGGCAACGAGAACGGCGGTATCAAAGTCTATCACTTGATTCACCGTTGCCATGACACCCAAGTCCATTAATTTCTTTATCATTTCACTGGCCTTTATCCCCATTCGTTTTGCCAGATCAGACAGGGCGATGGCATCATCGATTTTTATTCTGCGTTTAATAGCTTTGGGTACGGTAATCAACGGCTTTTGTGTAGCAATCGCCGCTTTACCTTTAGCTGCCTTTCGTCCCTTTCGAGCTCGATGCCCTTTGGCATAAAGGTCCGCTCCCTCAACAACTTCCTTTTTCCGAAAGGAAATTTTCTTTTTGAAAAACTTTCTGTCCGTCACCCCTTCATCAGGTTTTTTTACCCATTTTTTCTTCTCTTTCTTAATTTCTTTTATAGGCTCATCTTTCGGAATCGCTTTGCGTTCCGGTTTGGTTGTAAGTTTCGCTTCGAGTGTGGAAACAAGGTCTTTTTCGATCTCGGGCTCTTTTTCCTTGGGGGGAGGTGTTACAGGCAGTTTTATTATCTTTGCCGGCGTATCTTTTTTACGTTTTTTGGTGACTTTTTTGGGTTTGAATTTCTTTAGAGCAGCGGGTTTTTCAAGTTTTTTTATGACCGGCTTTTCTGCTTCAGGTTTTTCTTTGGGA
>JAOUGB010000700.1 GCA_029857875.1 Desulfobacteraceae bacterium
TGCTATCTGAAGAAACCATAAATTTCATTTCTGGATTAGAACCATTCTTGAGTCGTTATGAATGTCGTTTTGTCCACGGCTTCCCACCTGATTCGGCAGCCATGTATCTTTTTCAAGTTTCAGAAGATGAACTGCTGCTAACTTTCAAACAAATGAAAGAAAGAATCTGTTTTTTAGGACATACACACCGTCTTGAAATCATCGACTTTAACGGCCAAATTGTTACCCGCGCACCGCTAACTGAGAGTATCACCAGCCTTGACAGTGATCATAAGTATATTATCAATATCGGAAGTGTGGGGCAGCCAAGAGACGGCGATAATTGTGCAAAATACGTTATCTGGGATACATTGAACGATAACATCGAGGTAAAATTCATACCTTATGATATTGTTTCGGTTATCGAAAAAATTATAGCAGCCGGCCTTCCCATTGAACATGCAGTTCGTCTTTTATAGCTCTTGCTGCAAAAGACGTTAAGTTACGGATGCGTATCGTAAGCAAAGCGGAGGATAATATCAATGACGGATATTCTTGTCTTAAAATCGAAAATAATCAATTTTATCAGAGTCGACATCTGGAGGATTCGCGCCAAGGATCTTTCCCGAACAAAATACTTTTTTATTAAACAACTCCGAATTCTTCTTTTAGCGACTCGCGGATTTTACAAACACAACTGGCCTTTAAATGCATCCGCACTTACGTTTTATTCCATACTATCCATTGTTCCTGTGGTCGCAATGGCCTTTGGGATCGCAAAAGGTTTTGGTTATCAGAAGCTTCTTGAAAAACAATTATTTGATAAATTCTCGGGACAGGAAGAAGTCATAAATCGTGTCGTTGGATTTGCCTATTCACTGCTTGACAATACAAAAGGTGGTATGATCGCGGGCATAGGTATTGTTTTCCTTTTATGGACAGTCCTTAAATTATTTAGCAATATCGAACGGTCGTTCAATGATATCTGGGAAGTCAAAAAGCCTCGCACGTACGGGAGAAAATTCAGTGACTATCTCTCTATTATGCTGATCTCTCCTATACTCTTCACCCTGTCCAGCAGTGTCACAGTATTTATAACCACCCAAATTGCAGTAATTACCCAAAAAGTAGCACTGATAGGGATGTTCAGTCCTGTCATATTTTTCATGCTGAAATTAACACCGTATTGTTTGATATGGGCACTTTTTATATTTATGTATATCTTAATGCCTAACACCCGGGTTAATTTCAGTTCGGGAATAATTGCAGGTGTTATCGCCGGAACAATTTTCCAGATCATCCAGTGGGCCTATGTCGACTTTCAGGTGGGGATGGCGAGGTATAATGCAATATACGGTAGTTTCGCTGCACTTCCGTTATTTTTAATATGGATTCAGATGAGTTGGTTGATTGTTCTTTTTGGTGCAGAAATTTCTTTTGCGTATCAACATGTGGATACATATGATTTCGAGCCGGATCGTCATTACATTAGCCCGGCATTTAAAAAATTACTCTCCCTTCAGATTGCCCATCTCATCATATCTATTTTTTCAAAAGGCCAAACGCCGTTAACAGCTTTAAAAATATCGCAAATCCTTGAGATCCCGATCCGTCTGGTACAGCAGATAGTTGACGAATTGGTTGAAGTCGGGGTTTTGTCCAATACCGAACTCAAAGAAAACGAAGAATTATCCTTTCAACCCGCCCGCGATATCAATTTTATTACCATAAAATCTATTATCCAAGCCTTGGAACAGAAGGGCTTGGATAACATCCCTGTTGCACAGACGGCTGAATTAAAGTCTTTATCGGAATCGTTAAAAGCACTTAATGATGAAATTGAGAAATCGCCTGCAAACCGCCTTTTAAAAGATATTTAAGTTACTAAGGAGTACAAATCCTACTCGACATTATTTACTGATATGCTGACTTCGTGAAACGGAAAAAGTTACAAGTGCCTAAAATGAGCTAAAGTGAGCTAAAGTTTAAAGAATGTATTAGCCAATTATATTTTAATGACAGCGCGTTAGCGCTACCTTAACTTTAGGCACTTTAGATCACTTCAAACTTTAGGCACTTTTGAATCTCT